>DASXRW010000119.1:0-3950 GCA_036506355.1 Burkholderiales bacterium | reverse complement strand
TGACAGAACCGAACGTTCGTACTATTTTATACGCCAGATGGACAAGCCCACCCGCATGGCAACTAAGGGCGAGCAGACCCGCGCGGCGATCCTCGACGAGGCGCTGAAGATCGCGAGCCGCCTCGGCCTCGAAGGCCTGACCATCGGCAGCCTGGCGGAGGCCACCGGCATGTCGAAGTCGGGTCTGTTCGCGCACTTCGGCTCGCGCGAGGACTTGCAGCTCGCGGTGCTCGAGCACGCCGCGCAGCGCTACGGCGAGATGGTGTTCGTGCCGGTGCTGAAGATCGAGCGCGGCCTGCCGCGCCTGCGCGCGCTCTTCGAGCGCTGGCTCGACTGGACGCATTCCTCCGGCCTGCCGGGCGGCTGCATCATGATCTCGGCGGCCAACGAATACGACGATCGGCCCGGGCCGATCCGCGACGCGGTGATCGCCAACCAGCATCGCGGCAATGCGATCACGCAGAAGGCGGTGCGCCTCGCGATCGAAGAAGGCCACCTCAAGCGCGACACCGATCCGGAGCAGATCGCCTTCGAGATGCTCGGCATCGTGCTCGCGAGCCACAATCACCGGCGCCTGCTCGGCGACAAGGAGGCGCGCAAGCGCTCCATGACCGCCTTCGAAGAGCTGATCGCGCGCCACGCCGCGCCCAAGAAGACACTCAGAGCCGTTTCCCGCTAAGGAGCCCTGTCATGCCCACCGCTCTTTCGTTGCCCAGAATTAGCACGAACGTTCGCTTCGCCGCGTCGGCGCTGCTCTTCCCCGAGCTCGCCGGCGCATGGGCCGAGCGATTGTTCCTCACGCCGCCGAGAAACGGCGGCGCCGCGGCGGCGCTCGACCTGATCGACGCGCGCTCGTCGCTGTTCGAGCACAAGGGCCGGCACATCGCGACCTGGCGCTGGGGCGCGCGCGATGCGCCCGCGGTGATCCTCGCGCACGGCTGGGGCGGCTACGCCGCGCAGATGCGCGCCTTCGTGTTTCCGCTGCTCAGCGCAGGCTATCAGGTGATCGCTTACGACCAGCCGGCGCACGGCGTCTCCGAAGGCCGCCTCACCGGTCTGCCGGATTTCGCCGACCTGCTCGCCGACCTCGCCTGGCACCACGGCGAAGCACGCGCCTTCATCGGCCATTCGCTCGGCGGCGCGGCGGGCGCGCTGGCGCTCGCCACCGGACGCGTGCGCTTCGAGAAGGTGGTGCTGGTCAGTCCACCGGCGGATCTCGTCGGCTACTCGCGGCGTTTCGCGCGGTGGCACTGGATGCCCGAAGCGGTACGCCGCGCCATGCAGTCGGCGATCGAAGAGCGCTACGGCGTGCTCTGGGAAAACCTGGAAGTCGCGCGCCTTGCGCCGCGGCTGCGCGCGCCGGCACTCGTGATCCATGATCGCGACGACCGCATGGTGCCGTGGACGCAAGGCGCGCAGGTCGCGCACCTGTGGCCCGGCGCGCGCTTGATGAGCACCGACGGCCTGGGCCATGGCCGCATCCTCGGCAACGACGCGGTGACGCGCGCGGCGGCGGATTTCATCGCCGGCCGCTCTGCCGTTGCGCCGCTGGCGGTGCAAACGCAACCGGCGCCGATCTACTGATGGCGAGGACCCTGACCGTCGAATGGAGCGACCCCGCGGCGCTTGCCGCAGCGGGGCGCTCGATGCCCGGGATCGATTTCCTGCGCGCGATCCGCGACGGCCGCCTGCCGCCGCCGCCGATCGCCCAGCTCCTGGGTTTCAGCCTGGTCGAGGTCGAGCCGGGTCACGCCGTATTTGAATTCACACCGCGCGAGCAACATTACAACCCAATCGGCGTGGTGCACGGCGGTCTCGCCATGACGCTGCTCGATTCGGCGATGGGCTGCTGCGTGCAGACGCGCATGCCCGCCGGCGGCGGCTACACCACGCTCGAAGCGAAGACCAATCTGGTGCGCGCCATCACCGACAAGACCGGGCGCCTTCGCGCTATCGGCAAGGTAGTGCATCTCGGCAACCGCATCGCCACCGCCGAAGGCCGGCTCGAGGACGCCGCCGGCAAGCTCTACGCGCACGCGACGACGACCTGCATCGTCCTAAACGGCGGCTAGGCGCTCGCCCTGCCACGCGAGCTCGCGCCGATGTTGCGCGCGCAGGCTGGCGCGATGGCCGATCGAGACGAGCGTCGTGCGAGGCAAGCGCCGCTTGAGCAACGCGTAGAGCGCTTCCTGGTCCTCATCGGGCAATGACGCCGTCGCCTCATCCAGAAATAACCAGTCCGGCTCATTCAACAGCGCGCGCGCAAAGGCGAGCCGCTGCTGCTCGCCGCCGGAGAGCACCTGCGCCCAGTTCTCGCTTCGCTCCATGTCCGCGGCCAGGGCACGAAGCCCGACCGCCTGTAATGTGTCAGCGATCTGCTGGTCGCTGAATTTCTCGGCGTCCGCGGGATACGTGACGGCGCGCTTCAACGAGCCAACGGGGAGATAAGGCTTTTGCGGCAGAAAGAGAAGCCGCGCCCCCTTCGGCAACTGCATGCGGCCCTTCCAGTACGGCCAGATGCCCGCGAGCGTACGGAAGAAGGTCGACTTGCCGGCACCCGAAGGGCCGGTGACCAGCACGTCCTCGCCCGGACGCAGCTCGATCGAAGTCGCGGCAAGCAAGGGCTTGCCTTGCGGCAGCGCAAGCTCCAGGCCTTCGATGCCGATCGTCTCGGCCGCCTCCTCGGCGCGCTCGCCGCCGAGCTGCGCGGCATCGCTGCGCGCGCGCTCGAGCGAAGCGCTGAAGCTGGTGAGACGATCGACGGTCGCCTTCCAGCTGGCGAACTGCGGATAAGCTTCGATGAACCACGAGAGCGAGCCCTGCACCTCGCGAAAGGCCGACGCGGTCTGGAAGATGAAGCCCATGCCCACGTTGCCGGCGAAATAGCGCGGCGCCGCCACGAGATACGGAAACACGATGGCGAGCTGGCCGTAGAAGGACACGAACCAGTTGAGCTGCTTGCGCTTCTTCATGATGCCCCACCAGTTCTGAATCACCTGGTCGAAGCGTTCGCGGAAGTTGGCGTGCTCGAGCGCTTCGCCGCGGTAAAGCGCGACGCCTTCACTGTTCTCGCGCAGCCGCACGAGCGAATATCGGTAGTCGGCCTCGTAGCGCTGCTGGTTGAAATCCAGGCCGATGAGCGGTCTGCCGATCGCGTGCGTCAGCCAGCTGCCGATGCCGGCATAGATCACCGCGACCCAGAAGAGGTAGCCCGGTATCGCCAGCCCGCCGATCGCGAAATCGCCCGACAGGCTCCACAGGATGCCGGTGAACGAGATCAGCGTGACCACCGCCGACAGCAGCCCGATGCTGAGATCGAGCGTCATGTCGACGAAGATGCGCAGGTCGTCGGCAATGCGCTGGTCGGGGTTGTCGACCCCGCGGTCGACGAGCTGCAGCCGGTAGTACGCGCGGTCCTCGAGCCAGCGCGCGAGGAAGTGCTCGTTCAGCCAGGTGCGCCACTCGATGAGCAGCATCTGCTGCAGGTAGAGCCGGTAGACGCCCGCGATGATCCAGAACACCGCCAGGTAGGTGAAGCGCCAGAGCTGCTGGAAGAACTCGGGCTGGTCCCTCTTTTCCAGCGCGTTGTAGAAGTCCTTGTTCCAGAGATTGAACTGCACGGATAGGTACACCATGCCGAGCGACAGGCCGATCACGGCGGCGGCGAGGAGTAGCCCCTTGTTGCGCTGCTCGGACACCCAGTAGGGCTTCGCCAACGCCCAGAAAGCCGTTAGAAATCTTGCCTTTTGCATGGAGCACCTCAGGAAGGACGCAAATCAGTTTACAGAACCGTCACGCTGGCGTAACAATCCCGATCGAATGTCCTCCGGCCGGGTTTTCCGCTTCACCCCCGCGCAAGAGCACCGCGCCAATCACCTGTTCGTCTTCCTGCATGGCTGCGGCGCGACCGCTCAGTCGATGATCCCGATCGCGTTCAAGTTCCAGGCGCG
>DASXRW010000118.1:0-2972 GCA_036506355.1 Burkholderiales bacterium | reverse complement strand
CGGTGAAAGGCGCGACGCTCATCGGCAACGGCCCCGATGCGCTCACCCGCATCAGCATGATCGGCAACGACCTCGAGCTCGACAGCGGCATCGGCACCTGCGGCAAAGAGGGGCAAAGCGTTCCCGTCGGCGTGGGCCAACCCACGCTGAAAATCGACGGGCTCACCGTCGGAGGCACGAGCGCCTGAGCGCGGTCGACGCCCTCGTCGCGAACATCGCCGACGGCGCGTTCATCGCGCTGCCGCCCGACTACTCGCTGCCCGCCATGGATGCCGTTCGCGCCTTGGTGCGCCGGAAGGCGCGCGGTCTGCGGTTGCTCGGCGTCCCGGTGCTTGGTCTTTCGGCCGATATCCTGATCGGCGCCGGCTGCGTCACCGAAGTACACTCGAGCGCCGTGTCGCTCGGTGAGGCTGGCCTTGCGCCGCGCTTCAGCGAGGCGGTCGAGCGCGGCGAGATCAAGGTGGTCGACTACACCTGCCCGGCCGTGCACACAGCGCTGCAGGCGACCGAAAAGGGCGTGCCGTTCATGCCGCTGCGCGGCGTGCTCGGTTCCGACCTTGCGCACGATCGCGCCGACTGGCAGGTCGCGCAGAATCCTTTCGCTGCGGGCAAGGACCCCATCCTGCTGGTATCGGCCATCGTCCCCGACGTCGCGCTGTTCCATGCGCGCTGGGGCGACGAGGCGGGCAACGTCTGGGTCGGGCGCCGGCGCGAGCTCGCGACCATCGCGCATGCGGCGCGCAACACTTATGTAACGGTCGAGGAGCTGCGCCCGGGCGACATGCTGGAAGACGAGCTGCTCGCGCCGGGGGTTATTTCCGGCATCTATGTGAGCGGCATCGCGGTGGCCGAGCGCGGCGCCTGGCCGCTCGGCGTTGCAGACGTTTACGCGATCGACGACTCGCATCTGGTCGCCTATGCGAAGGCCGCGAAGACGCGCGAAGGATTCCAGCACTACCTGGACGAGCACGTTTGGCAAAGCAGGAAGAGCTCCTTGCCTGTGTAATCGCGCGGCTGATCGGCGACGCTCACCACGTCGCCGTCGGCGCGGCATCACCCATCCCGGCCACGGCCTGCGAGCTCCTGCGCGCGCAAGGGCGCCCGATCCGCGTGACGCGGCTGCACCAGCGCAAGGGCAATCCCTTCACCGAGGGCTCGCGCGAGCTGTTCGATCTCGCGGGGCAGGGGCGCATCGATTACTTCTTCCTCGGCGGCGCGCAGATCGACGGCGGGGCGAACATCAATCTGGTGCGCGCCGAAGGCCGCCGCTTTCCCGGGTCCTTCGGCTCCGCCTTCATGTACTACGCCTGCCGCACGATCCTCTTCCGCGAGGAGCACTCGCGCCGCGTCCTGGTACCGAAGGTTGAGTTCATCTCTGCGCCCGGCTGGAGCCCGCCGGAAGTCGTGCGCCGCGGCGGGCCGATTGCGCTGGTGACGGGCAAGGCGCTCTTCGCCTGGCAAAAGGACAAGCGCCGCTTCCGCCTGGAAAGCGTGCACCCGGGCCACAGCGCTGACGAAGTCCGCGAAAACACCGGCTTCGACTACGACGCCGAGCGCGTGGCCGAGACGCCGCCACCCTCGGCGGAAGACCTCACGCTGCTGCGCAGCAGCGTGGCCCGGCACCTCGCACCGGACTACCCCGAGTTCGTGCGCCGCGTGTGGGAGCTAAACTAACGGTATGAATGCTCCGGAAAAGCTAAAAGCTTACGACCGCACGACGCAGGACGTCGGCAACCTCGTGCACCTCGAGCACTACAACTGCTGCATCGACGACCAGCGCCTCGCGGTGCTTTTCTACGTCGTCGGCCTCGGCGCGACACGGGATCCTTACATCTTTCCGGGCCTGGAGAACATCTGGCTCAACTTCGGCCGCACGCAGGTGCACATGCCGAGCCGCGCGGTCCCGCCCAAGGCCGAGCGGCTGCGCGGCACGGCCGGCTTCGTCGTCCCGAGCTTGGGCGAGCTGAAGAAGCGCCTGGAACACGCGGGCAACGAGATGAAGCGCGTGCTCCCCGATCGCAAGACGCACTTCGCGTGGAAAGAGAAGGACGGCGTGGTGGAGGCCACCGACCCGTGGGGCACGCGCGTGCGCTGCCATGCGCCCGCGCCGGAGTACGGCCCTATCGAGCTCGGCCTCGCCTACGTCGACTTCGACGTGCCGCCGGGCACGGCCGATGGCATCGCGCGCTTTTACACCGAAGTGATCAAGGCGCCGGCGAAGGCGTCGGCCGGCAGGGCGGTGGTCGGCGTCGGCAAGAACCAAAAGCTGATGTTCACGGAAACCAGCGCGCCGCAGCCGGAGTACGACGGCCACCACATCCAGGTCTATATCGCCGATTTCTCGACACCCTACCTCTGGCTGAAGGACCGTGGCCTCATCACCATGGAGACCGACGAAGCCGAATGGCGCTTCCAGTGGATCGTGGATCCGCGCGACGCCAGGAAGCTCTTCCAGATCGAGCACGAGGTACGCAGCCTGAAGCACCGCCTCTTCGCGCGCCCAATGGTCAACCGCAACCACGGGATCACCAACATGACGTACCAGTTTGGGCAGGACGCATTCCGGGGCACGTACTGAACAAGCCTCTCGCGGCAAAGCTGTGGAACGAGTACGCAGGTCCGCACGCGGATCTGCGCGAAGCGCTCGAGCGCATCGAGCGCGCGGGCGAGCTGCTGCGAGTGAAAGGCGCCGACTGGAAGCTCGAGATGGGCACGCTCGCCGAGATCGTCTACCGCCAGGAGGCGCCGCCGGCGATCCTATTCGAGGACATCCCGGGCTATCCGAAGGGCTTTCGCGCGATCTCCGGCACGACCAACTCGGCGAAGCGCCTTGCGATCGTGCTCGGCTTTCCGCCGCCGTCGCATCCGCTCGACGTGGTGCGCGCCTATCGCGACCGGATGAAGTCGCACAAGCCGATCCCGCCTCGAGTGGTCACCGAAGGCGCGGTGCTCGAGAACATCGTCAAAACCAA
>DASXRW010000117.1:0-2528 GCA_036506355.1 Burkholderiales bacterium | reverse complement strand
GTGGTGCCGAAGGCGACGATCAGGCTTGATGCGACGTGCACGCGCCCGGAGACGCGCTGCATGCCGAAGAGCATGACGCCGAGGAAGGTCGCCTCGAGAAAAAAGGCGGTGAGCACCTCGTAGGCGAGCAGCGGCCCGGCGATGTTGCCGACGTGGTTCATGTAGCCCGGCCAGTTGGTGCCGAACTGGAAGCTCATCGTCACGCCGGACACCACGCCCATGGCGAACGTCAGCGCGAACACCTTGACCCACAGCTTGTACGTGCGCAGCCACGCCTCGTCGCGCGTCATCTCGTAGCGGAGGCGGAACCAGGCGACGATCCACGCGAGCCCGATGGTGATCGTCGGGAACAGGATATGGAAGCCGATGTTCAGCCCGAACTGGATGCGCGCGAGGATCAGGGCCTGCATTGCGTCCTCTGTCATCCGTCTAATATAGGCGCCGATGGAGCGTCCCGCCTACCGAGCCGAAGACGAGCGCGAGTACCTGGCGCGCGGCTGGTGGCGCGACGACGACACGCTGTGGCACTGGCTCTCCAGGCACGCCGCTTCACGTCCGGACGCCCCGGCGGTGGGCACGCTCACGTGGAAGGCGCTGCACGAGCACGTGCTGCGCGTCGCCGAGGGACTGCGCAGGAAAGGCATCGGCAAAGGCGACGTGGTCGCGGTGCAGCTGCCGAACACGCCCGAGTTCCTCGTCGTGCATCTCGCCATCGCGCGCCTCGGCGCGGTGATGTGCACGGTGCACATGCCGTATCGCGGCGCCGAGATCGAAGCGATCCTCGCGCACAGCGGCGCGAAGCTCTTTTTCAACGCCGCTTACCCTTTCGCGGAGCTCGAAGCCGCCGATCCCCTGGCTGCGGATCACCCGGCGCCCGATTCGCGCGATCCGTTCCTGCTGCTCTACACGTCCGGCACCACGGCATCGCCGAAGGCCGTGCCGCACGCCTATCGCACGATGCTCGGCAACAGCCGCATGGGCGCGCAGGAGCATCGCCTCGACGCGCAGTCGCGCGTACTGTGCCCTGCGCCGTTTTCGCATCTCTACGGTTTGTATTCCCTGCACTGCGCCTGGTCCGTCGGCGCGTGCACCGTGCTGCTGCCGGCGTTCAAGCCCGATGAGCTCGCCCTGACGGTGGAAAAGGAGCGCCCAACCGCCATCTGGACCGCGCCGGCGCATGTCGCCGCGTGCCGCAACGCCGGGCTCTTCGACAAGCACGACTGGTCCTCGCTCAAGCTCGCGATCGTCTCGGGCTCGATGGCGCCGCCGGCGCTGGTGCGCCACGTTGCCGAGAAGCTGCCGGGCTGCGCCGTGACTCAGCTCTGGGGCATGACCGAGCTGCAGGCCGCGCTCTATACGCGGCCAGGCGACGGCACCGAGGCCGCCGCCGCGAGCGCCGGGCGGCCGAGCCCCGGCACGCAAGTCCGCTTGTCCGCGGAGGGCGAGCTGCAGGTGCGCGGGCCGCTCGCGTTCTCCGGCTATTACAACAACCCGGAGGCGAACGCCCATGCCTTCACGCCCGACGGCTGGTTCCGCTCGGGCGACCTCGCTGAAGCGCGCGGCGCCTACTTCGCCATCACCGGGCGCATCAAGGACGTCATCAACCGCGGCGGGGTCAAGTTCAACCCGGCGGACGTGGAAGCGCTGCTCGACGCGCACCCGCAGATCCTGCAGTCGGCGATCGTGCCGATGCCCGACCCGGTGCTCGGCGAGAAAGCCTGCGCCTTCATCACGCTCAAGCCGGGAAGTGCTGCGCCCAGCCTCGACGAGGTCGTGAACTATCTCCTGGCGAAGGAAATCGCGAAGAACAAGCTGCCCGAGCGCCTGGTGGTGATTGCCGAGATGCCGCTCACGCCGACGCGCAAAATCATCAAGGGGCGCTTGCGAGTGCCGGAATGAGCGCGCAGCAGGAGAAGGCCCGTGCATTCCGTGCGCTGCACGAGCGCGCCGGCGTGTTCATCATGCCGAATGCCTGGGACGCGGGCAGCGCGAAGCTGCTCGCGTCCCTCGGCTTCGAGGCGCTCGCGACCACGAGTCTCGGCCTCGCCAATGCGCTCGGCCGCGTCGACGGCGAGGGCGCCGTGAGCCGCGAGGAGGTGCTGGCCAACTGCAAGCAGATCGCGCAAGCGACGCCGCTCCCGGTGAGCGCGGACCTCGAAAATCTGTACGCGCATGAGCCGCGCGCCGCGGCGAGGCTGATCCCGCTCGCCGCGCAGGCGGGCGTCGTCGGCGGCTCGATCGAGGACGCGACCGGCGACGAGGCCAAGCCGATCTACGACTTCGCGCTGGCGGTGGAGCGCGTGCAGGCGGCGGCGGAAGCGGCGCGCGCGCTGCCCTTTCCCTTCGTCCTGACCGCGAGGGCGGACAACTTCATGCACGGGCGCCGCGACCTCGACGACACGATCCGCCGGCTGCAGGCCTTCGAGAAGGCGGGCGCCGACGTGCTCTATGCCCCCGGGCTGCGCGACCTGGCGACGATCCGCGCGGTGGTTTCCGCCGTGGGGAAGCCGGTGAATGTCGTGATGAGC
>DASXRW010000116.1:0-10049 GCA_036506355.1 Burkholderiales bacterium | reverse complement strand
GATGCGCTCGACGGCGCCGCCCGAGAGCACGGCGTGCGTGCAGTAGGCGACCACCTTGGTCGCGCCTTCTTCCTTCAGCACTTGCGCGGCCTTCACCAGCGTGCCGGCGGTGTCGACCATGTCGTCCATGATGACGCAGGTACGGTCCTTCACCTCGCCGATCACGTTCATCACTTCGCTGACGTTCGCCTTCGGACGCCGCTTGTCGATGATCGCCAGGTCCGATTCCAGCCTCTTCGCCAAGGCGCGCGCGCGAACCACGCCGCCGACGTCGGGGGATACGACGATGAGGTTCTCGTAGCGCTGCTTCCACACGTCGCCCAGCAGCACGGGCGCCGCGTATATGTTGTCGACCGGGACGTCGAAGAAACCCTGGATCTGGTCCGCATGCAGGTCCATCGTCAGCAGGCGCGCGACGCCCACCGAGGTGAGCATGTTGGCCACCACCTTGGCGCTGATCGCGACGCGCGCCGAGCGCGGCCTGCGGTCCTGGCGGGCGTAGCCGAAGTACGGGATCGCCGCGGTGACGCGCGCCGCCGAGGAGCGCTTCAGCGCGTCGATCATCACCAGGAGCTCCATCAGGTTGTCGTTGGTCGGCGCGCAGGTCGACTGCAGCACGAACACATCCTTGCCGCGCACGTTCTCGAGGAGCTCCACCATGACCTCGCCGTCGGAGAACTTGCCGACGATGGCGCGGCCCAGAGACAGGTTCAGGTGCTTGGCCACTTCCTGCGCGAGGCGCGGGCTGGCGTTGCCGGTGAACACCATCAGGCGGTCGAGCGCTGCGCTGTGGCCTGCGTTTATGCCGGTCGTCATGGAGGTCATAGGGAATGGCTGGGGAGGAAGGATTCGAACCCTCGTATGCCGGAATCAAAATCCGGTGCCTTAACCAGCTTGGCGACTCCCCAGTTGTTCATTCGGCCCCGTCATAGAGCGGGTGGCGGTCGAGCCCCTGCGCCACGAATCCGTCCATGCCTCGAGGCATCTGGGATTGAATCGCACGCGCTTCGGCTTCACTCGCGAACTCGGCGAAGACGCACGCTCCGGAACCCGTCATGCGCGCTTGCGGCGACCGCTCTCTGAGCCACGCCAGCTGCGCTGCCACCTCGGGATAGCGGGCGGTCACGGCGGCTTCCAGATCGTTTCGTCCGCGTCCCGGGAAAAAGGGCGGTATTTTGAGTCGTTTGGACTCAGCTGTCAACGCGACTGCGAAGATTTCCTTCGTGGAAACCGCAACTTGCGGCGTGATCACGAGATACCAGGCGGCTGGCAGCTCGAGGACCGTCAAGCGCTCGCCGATGCCCTCGCCGAGCGCATTGCGGCCGAATAGAAAGAACGGCACGTCGGCGCCGAGCTTCGCGCCCAGCTCCAGCAATTGGGCGCGCGGCAGGCGCAGATTCCACAGCCGATTGAGTGCCAGCAGCACCGTGGCCGCGTCGGATGAGCCCCCGCCCAGGCCAGCGCCAATTGGGAGCGTCTTCTCGAGCGCGATGTCGGCGCCCAGGCTGCAGCCGGTGCTCTCCTTCAGCAGCCGAGCGGCGCGCAGGCACAGATTGTCGTCGCCGAAGATGCCGGTGAAGCGCAGCGCGCCATCGTCGCGGCGCGCGATGCGGATGCGGTCGGCGCGATCGATCAGGCGGAAGACCGTCTGCAGCTCGTGGTAACCGTCGTCCCGGCGGCCGAGGACATGCAGGAACAAGTTGAGCTTCCCGGGCGCCGGGAAGTCGTGTATTTCCACTGCGCTCATTTCCACTGCGAAATCGCGAGGCGTAGCTCAATGCCCTGGTAGGTGAGGCGCATGCGCGCGGGCCGCTCGCCGTCGTATTCCTGGTATTCCACCTTCCAGCCGCGCTGCTCCAGCGCGCGCAGCTTGCCGTCGGGGCCTTTCTCGATGCGCGCCGGCATGTCGGTCGAGGCACGCCCCTGGACCCAGTCGGCGAGCCCCTCGAGCGGCAGGCGAAAACCGAGCACCCGCTCGGTCAGCGACTCGGCGTCCGGCGCGCGGTACTGCTTGCCTTCGGCGGTGGTGAGCTGGACCGCGTCGCCTTCGCGCACGATGCGCGCGACCCCTTGGCCGAGCGGCGTGCTGATCAGGAGCTCATCGCCGCCACCGGCGTGGCGCCAGCCGATGTTGCCGGTGAAGGCTTCGGTGCCGTAGCGCGCGGCGATGCGCCCCGCAAGATCGAAATCCACGGCGCCGGGCGGCTTCAGCTCGATCTGCGCGCAAGCGCAGACGAGCAGCGCCACGAGCCAGACCGCCCGCTTCACCGCCGCAGCCGCTTGATCGTCTTCCGCAGCGTTTCGTTGTCGGGCGCGCTCTTCAGCGATTCCTGCCAGACGCGGTTCGCTTCGCTGCGCTCGCCCATCACCCACAGCACTTCGCCGAGATGCGCGCCGATCTCCGCATCCGGCCGGCCGCCATAGGCGCGGCGCAGGGTCTCGGCGGCGCCCTTCAGGTCGCCCTCGCGGTATTGCACCCAGCCCAGGCTGTCGATAATGAAGTAATCCTCGGGCGCGAGCTTGAGGGCCTGCTCGATCAACTCGCGGGCTTCGCGCAGGCGCATATTGCGCTCGGCGAACGAGTAGCCGAGCGCGTTGTAGGCATGCGCGTGGTCGGGGCGCACTTCGATCAGCTTGCGCAGGTTCTGCTCGAGCACGTCGTACTTCTCGAGCTTTTCGGCGGTGAGCGCAAAGTCGTACAGCAGCTCGGGCTGATCGGGCTCCTCCTTGAGCGCCTGGCCGAGGAGGTCGAAGGCTTCCTTGTGGCGATTGGCGTCGCGCAACACCCCGGCCTCGGCCACCGTGATCTGTACCTGCTGGTCGGGATAATCGGCGCTCACCTTGTGCAGAAACTCGCGCGCCGCATCCACCTTCCCCTGCTTCGCGATGGCGGTGGCGGTACGCAGCCGCGCGGGCAAGGCGTGCTCGCCTTCCTGGATCTGCTCGTACCACTCGATGGCGCGCGGCCACTGCTTCTGCTCTTCGGCGATCTGTCCGAGGAGGAAGCGCGCGCCATCCGCGTCGCGATAGGCTGCGTTGCCCACCAGGCGCTTCATGTTGTCTTCTGCGACGCTGTAATCCTTGAGCTGAAACGCGAGCAGCCCGATGGTGTAGATGAGATCGGTGTTTCCCGGATTGGCGGCGAGCAAAGTCTCGAACTGCTTGCGCGCCTCCGGGACGCGTTTGTCGAGAATCAGCGCGCGCGCGTAGTTCAGCCGGCCTTCGCGCGAGTTCGGATTTTTCTCGACGAACTGCGCGAGCCGCTTTGCCGCTTGCGTGGTCGAGCGCTTTTGCAGCACCTGCGCCTCCATCACCGCCGGCGCTTCCCAATCCGGGCGCAGCTCGGCGGCGCGGCGCGCGGCGGCGAGCGCGGCCTTGTCGTCCGCGGCCGCCGATGCCGCCTGGGCGATGGCGAGGTGCGCCGGCGCGAGCTCCGGATGGGGCGCGGCGAGCTTTCGCACGACGCGCAGGTTCGCCGCCTTGTCCGAATTGGCGGCGAGCAGGCGATTCAACTGCAGGAAAGCGCGCTCGAGATCCACACCCTCGCTGGTGAGCAGCTTCTCGAGATAGGGCTCGGCCTCATCGACCCGCTTCGCCGAGACGAGCAGTGCGGCGACCACCTGCAGCGCGGCCGGCGACTTCGGCTCGATCTCCTGCCAGGTCTTTGCCGCCTCCAGCGCGAGCTCGGGCAGCTTGCCCTGATTCGCCACCTCGACTGCCCGCCGCGCAACGCGCGCGTCTCCGGTGCGGCGCGCGAGCTCGAGATAGGTCTTTGCCGCAAGCGCGTAATCGCCGCGCTGCATGGCGATCTCGCCGAGCAGCAGCTCGTAGAGCGTCGGCTCGTTCAGCTCTTTCGCATCGGACTGGGCGAGGGCGGTGGCGTGGAAGCCGAATACAGCGACTGCTAGGGGGACAAGCCGGCGGATCAACATCTGGGTTCGACTGATCTTAGGTATATTTGGTGCCCCGCACAAGCGAACCTGTCATGCCCGAACTCCCGGAAGTGGAAGTCACGCGCCGCGGCCTCGCGCCACATCTCGCCGGCCGCGTGATTTCGGGCGTCACAGTGCGACAAGCTCGGCTACGCTGGCCGGTGCCGCACGCGGTTCGCCTGCTCGCGGGACGCAAGGTGCGCGGCGTGCAGCGGCGAGGCAAGTACCTGCTCGTCGACTGCGGCGACGGCCATCTCATCCTGCATCTGGGAATGTCCGGGAGCTTGCGCGTGCTGCCACCGGGGACACCGGCGGAAAAGCACGATCACTTCGATCTCATCCTCGGCGATCGCGTGCTGCGGCTGCGCGACCCGCGGCGTTTCGGCGCCGTGCTATGGACGAAGGACGCGGTGCACGCGCACCCGCTGATCGCGAACCTCGGGATCGAGCCGCTCTCCCGCGCCCTCGACCCGGCGCGCGTGCATGGGCTGACCCGAGCGCACCGTGCGGCGATCAAGCAATTCCTGATGGACGGACGGCGCATCGTCGGCGTCGGCAATATCTACGCAAGCGAGAGTCTCTTCCGCGCGGGCATCGATCCGCGCACCAGCGCCAACCGCCTGTCGCTCGCGCGCTGCGCGCGGCTTGCGAAGGCCATCAAGGACACGCTGCGCGCGGCGATTCGCGCGGGTGGCTCGAGCCTGCGCGACTACGTCGGCGCCGATGGACACCCCGGCGATTTCCAGAGCCGCTACTGGGTCTACGACCGCGAGGGCAAGCCCTGCCGGCGCTGCGGCGCCACGGTGAAGCGCCTGGTCCAGGGGAGCCGCTCGAGCTTCTTCTGTCCGCGCTGCCAGAAGTAAGTCAGCTCTTCGCCTTCTGCTTGAGCCGCTTGGCGACCAGCGGGTGGACGAACTTGGCGACGTCGCCGCCGAGCGCGGCGATCTCGCGCACGAGGGTCGCCGAGATGAACATGTGCTGCTCCGAAGGCGTGAGGAAGACCGTCTCCATCTCCGGATAGAGGTTGCGGTTCATCCCGGCGAGCTGGAATTCGTACTCGAAGTCCGAGACCGCGCGCAGGCCGCGCAGCACGACGCGCGCGCCCTGCTTGCGCACGAACTCGGTGAGCAGTCCGCTGAAACCGAGCACTTCGACGTTTTTCAGGTCGCCGAGCACCTCGCGCGACATGGCGATGCGCTCATCGAGCGAGAAGAACGGCCGCTTCGCCTTGCTGTCGGCGATCGCCAGGATCAGGGAATCGAAGAGGGTGCTCGCGCGCCGCACCAGATCCTCGTGGCCGCGCGTGAGCGGGTCAAACGTGCCCGGGTAGACCGCCTTGATCATCGCCTCTCCACTCGAAGAGCTGATAGCTCACCTGCCCGGCGCGCGCGCGCTTGAGTTCGGCCCAGCGCTCGCCGGGCGCGCAGGGCAGCCTCGCCTCGATGTAGACGCGCGCCCTTTCGGCAAGCCGCGGCGCGAGCCGCTCGAGCACCGCCGGCAGCGCATTCTGCCTGAACGGGGGATCGAGGAAAACCACGTCGAAGCGCTCGCGGGCGCGCTCCAGATACTCGTGCGCGTCGCCAAGCACGAGCTCGACCGCGCGCGCGCCGATCTTGGCGCGGGCCGTCTCCAGCGCCGAATACGCGGCGCGGTCGCTCTCCACCATCACCACGCGCGCCGCGCCGCGCGAAGCCGCCTCGAAGCCGAGCGCGCCGCTGCCCGCGAAGAGATCGAGGCAACTCTGGCCGTCGAGCCACTGTCCGAGCCAGTTGAAGAGCGTCTCGCGCACGCGGTCGGGCGTGGGCCGCAATCCCGCGCGCGGCGCGACCTTGATGCGCCGCCCGCGATATTCGCCGGCGATGATGCGGATTTCCCCTTTGTTAGAATGCACCGATCGATGGTAGCAGCGCTTTCCTGGGCCGCGCGCCTGAAGAACGGTCTCGCGCGCACGCGGGAGGTGCTCAACACGCCCGTCTCCGAGCTGTTCGTCCGCCGGCGCGTGGACGAGTCGCTGTTCCAGGATCTGGAGACCGCGCTCCTGCAAGCCGACTGCGGCGTTGCCGCGACCGACTGGCTCATCGCCTCGCTGCGCGAGAAGGCGCGCGAGGAGCACATTGAAGACGGCGACACGCTCAAGCGCGCGCTGAAGGACTCGCTCACCGAGCTCCTGGCGCCGCTCGAGAAAAAACTGGAGATCGGGCGCGCGAAGCCTTACGTGCTGATGATCGCGGGCGTGAACGGCTCGGGCAAGACGACCTCGATCGGCAAGCTCGCCAAGTGGCTCCAGTTGCAGGGCAAGAGCGTGCTGCTCGCGGCCGGCGACACGTTCCGCGCGGCGGCGCGCGAGCAGCTCGTCGTCTGGGGCGAGCGCAACGGGATTCCCGTCGTCGCGCAGACGACCGGCGATCCGGGTGCCGTGGTGTACGACGCGCTCGCCGCGGCGCGCGCGCGCGGCACCGATGTGGTCATCGCCGACACGGCGGGCCGGCTGCCGACGCAGCTCCACCTGATGGAGGAGATCCGCAAGGTGAAGCGCGTCGCGGCCAAGGCCCAGCCGGACGCGCCGCACGAGGTGCTGCTCGTGCTCGACGCGAACACCGGACAGAACGCGCTTGCCCAGGTGAGGGCCTTCGACGATGCCCTCGGCCTCACGGGGCTCGTGCTTACAAAGCTCGACGGGACGGCCAAAGGCGGCGTGGTCTGCGCGATTGCGCGCGAGCGCCCGGTGCCGCTGCTCTTCATCGGCATCGGCGAGGAGATCGACGACCTGCGGCCCTTCGTCGCGCGCGAGTTCGCCGAGGCCCTGGTTGGTTAGCTTTTCCGCGGTCGCGAAGCGCTACCCCGGAGGCGAGGAAGCGCTCAAGCAGGTGAGCTTCGCGGTCGAGCCGGGCGAGCTCGCCTTCATCACCGGGCGCTCCGGGGCGGGCAAATCCACCCTGCTGAAACTCATTGCGGCGATCGAGCGGCCGAGCTCGGGCTCGGTGATCGTCAACGGGCAGAACGTCGGTGCACTGAAGCGCCCGGCGATTCCCTACCTGCGCCGCAACCTCGGGCTCGTGTTCCAGGACCAGAAGCTGCTCTACGACCGCTCGGTCTACGAGAACGTGATGCTGCCGCTCGCCTTCTCCGCGCATCCGCCGAAGGAGGCGGCGCGCCGGGCGCGCGCCGCGCTCGACAAGGTGGGGCTGCTCGCGCGCGAGAAATCGAACCCGATCCAGCTCTCGGGCGGGGAGCAGCAACGCCTCGCGATCGCGCGGGCGGTGGTCAACCGGCCCTCGATCCTGCTCGCCGACGAGCCGACGGCCAATCTCGACGCCGAGTCGGCGCGCCGCATCGTCGATATCTTCGTCGAGTTCAACCAGGTCGGCGTCACGGTGCTCATCGCGACCCACGACCAGGCGCTGGTGGCGCAATACGGCAAGCGGCTCCTCCACCTCGAGGCCGGGCGCATGCAATGAAGGCCTGGCTGCGCCAGCATCGGCAGGCGTTTGCTCGCGCGTTGCGGCGCGTGGGCCTTCTCAATGCGCTGGTCATCGGCATCGCGCTCGCGCTGCCGGCAGGGGGCTACGCGCTCCTCGAAAGCGTACGCGCGGTGGCCGGCCGCCTCACGGTGCAGCCGCAGATCTCGGTGTTCCTCGATGCCAAGCGCGCCGACTCCAACTCCTTGGCGGCAACCATCAAGCGCGATGCGCGCGTCTCGCGGCTGCGTTTCGTTCCCCGCGAGCAGGCGCTGAAGGAGCTCGCCGCGGTCCAGGGGCTGCCCGAGCTGGTCGCGGTGCTCGGGCGCAATCCATTGCCGGACGCCTTCGTCGTCACCGCCGCGGACGAGAACCTCGAGCCGCTCGCAGCCGACCTGGCGAAACTTCCAGGCGTCGCCCACGTGCAGGCCGATGCGCTCTGGGCGCGGCGCCTGGCGACGCTCGCGCGCCTGGCGCGAATCGCGTTATGGCTCCTCGCAGGCTTGCTAGGCGCGGCGCTCATCGCCGTGACGTTCAACACCATCCGCCTGCAGATCCTCACCCAGCGGGAGGAGATCGAGGTCTCGAAGCTGATCGGCGCCACGGACGCCTTCATCCGCCGGCCGTTCTATTACGCCGGGTTGCTCCAGGGCCTCCTCGGCGGGGCGCTAGCGCTCATCCTGGTCGCGGTCACGCTCACGTTGCTCAACCGCGAAGTGCGGACCCTCGCCGAGTCCTATGGCTCGGACTTCCGCTTTGCCTTCCTCGGGGCGATTGACGCGCTCGCCTTCCTCGCCTTCGCCGCCCTGCTCGGCTGGCTAGGGGCCCACCTCTCGGTCGCCCGGCACCTGCGAGCCATTGAGCCTAGTTAGTGCTTGCTCCCGTTAAGTGGAAGGCAGGGAACCGAAGCCGCGTTTAGCACTCTAAATACCCGAGTGCTAGACTACGGTTCTCAAGGAGGAATATCCATGGCTGTCCAAGCTGCGATGCCCTTGGCCGTATCGGCCCCGGTGCCGATGCCGACGGGCAGCATCGAGGCTTACATCCAGACGGTGAACCGCTTCCCGCTCCTCAGCGTCGAGGAGGAGCAGCGGCTCGCTCGCCAGTTCCGCAACGAGAACGACCTCGACGCGGCACGCCAGCTGGTGCTGTCGCACCTGCGGCTGGTGGTGGCGCTCGCCCGCGGCTATCTCGGCTACGGGCTGCCGCACGCCGACCTGATCCAGGAGGGCAACATCGGTCTGATGAAGGCGGTCAAGCGCTTCGATCCCGACCGCGGCGTGCGCCTGGTGTCGTTCGCCATCCACTGGATCAAGGCGGAGATGCACGAATACATCCTGCGCAACTGGCGGCTCGTGAAGGTGGCGACGACCAAGGCGCAGCGCAAGCTCTTCTTCAACCTGCGCTCGATGAAGAAGGACCTCGCGCCGCTCAGCACGGCCGACGTCGAGCGCGTCGCCGGCGAGCTCAAGGTCAAGCCCGAAGAGGTCGTCGAGATGGAAACGCGGCTTTCGGGGCATGAGCTCGCCTTCGAGGGCGAGCACGACGACGAGGAAAGCTACGCGCCGGTGCACTACCTCGCCGACGAGGCGGCCGAACCCTACCGGGTGCTCGAGGCCGAGGAATCGGAGCGCGTGAGAAGGGATGGCTTGCAGAAGGCGCTCGCCACGCTCGATCCGCGCAGCCGCCGCATCGTCGAGGCGCGCTGGCTGCGCGAAAAGGACTCGGCCACGCTGCACGACCTCGCGGCCGAGTTCAAGGTGTCGGCCGAGCGCATCCGCCAGATCGAGGCGAAAGCGCTCGACAAGATGCGCAAGCTCCTGCCCGCACCTTCCTGAATCGGTTTTTCCGCTGATGAACGGCCGCCGCGTGCGGCCGTTTCTATTTCAAGGAGCCGCAGTCGTCCCTGCGGGTCGATGACATAGCTCTGCGCGCTGTGGTCGACCGTGTAGCTGTCGCCGGTTTTTCGCCTCTCGAAGTAGATCTTGAATTCCTTAGCCGCCTTTGCGCCTCGCTGCGATCCTCGCGGCGATGGAGCTGCACAAGCGGTTTTGGCGCGAGCGCTAGGGTAGGCGAAGGCGCTAGCGAAGCTGGTGCACCGGCTGCCCGAGCATCTCGGGCGTGATCAGGGTGAGACCCTTCTCGGTGACGCGGAAGCGCCCATCCTCCCGAACCCCCTGCTCCAGCCGGCAGTTGCGATCGATGATCGCGCGCCGCACGGTCACACCCGGTCCGACGACCACGTCGGGCAGCACCACGCAATCCTCGATCAGCGCGCCGTCGTCCACGCGCACGTTGGAGAACAGCACCGAGCGGCGCACGCTGGCGCCGCTCACGATGCAGCCGCCCGACACCATCGAGTCGACCGCCATGCCGCGGCGGCCCTCGTCGTCGAACACGAATTTCGCCGGCGGCAGCTGCTCCTGGTAGGTCCATACCGGCCAGTCGCGGTCGTACAGGTTGAGGTCGGGCGTCACCTTGGCGAGGTCCATGTTCGCTTCCCAGTACGCATCCAGCGTGCCGACGTCGCGCCAGTAGGGCTCGCCGCGCGGCATGTCGACGCAGCTCTCGGCGAAGCGGTGCGCGTGCACGCGGTAGCGGCCGATGATGTGCGGGAGGAGATCCCTGCCGAAATCGTGGCTCGAGCGCCGGTCGTCGG
>DASXRW010000115.1:0-2138 GCA_036506355.1 Burkholderiales bacterium | reverse complement strand
GGTAGCTGCGCCGCGGCTCGAAGCGCGCGGCGGCAAGTCGCAGCAGCAGCGCCTGGTCGGCGCGGCGCGTCGGGTAAGCCGTGAGCGGGCCATTGGCGAGCAGTCGTTTCAATGTATTCATGGCTCGAGCATCTCCAGGATCTGCATGGTAGTGCGGACGCGCGCCAGGCGGGGGAACACCTCGCGCATGAGCTGTTCATGGACCTCGTGCTTGGCCGAGGTGCAGGCGTCCGAGGCGATGACCAGGTCGTAGTCGAGGTCGCGCGCGGCATAAGCGGTGGACGAGATGCCGATCTCGGTCGAGCCGCCGCACAGGACGATGGTGCTGGCGTGGCGCGAGCGCAGCGCCAGATCGAGGTAGGTGCCGTGGAACGCGCTCCAGCGATGCTTCGGCACCAGGTACTCGCCCGGACGCGGCGCGAGCTCGGGCACGATCTCGGCTTCCGGCGTGCCGCCGGTGATGAGCGGCGGGCGCGGGCCGCTGTCGTGCAGCGTGCGCGCGGTCGTGCCGCCGTCGGCACGGTGATCGGCGCGGGCATACGCGACCATCGCGCCGGCGGCGCGCGCGGCGGCGAGAACGCGGGCGGCGTTCGCGAGCACTGGCGCGTAGCGCGCCCGATGCCGGTCGACGTGGCCGACCAGGAAGTCGAAGAGCAGGAGGCAGCAATGCACCGCGTCCAGGCGCTCGCTGCTCATCGCGGGCCGCCGAGGATGATCTCGGCCCAGAGCTTCTTCCACTTCGCGTCCTCGTCGAGGATCACGGCGGGGTCGACGAACTTGAGCGGCAGCTTTTGCGCGCGGTCGGCGACGCGCAGGTTGGCGGGCACGTAGCCGCCTTTCTGCAGGATCGCCTGGCCCTCCGGGGAGAGCAGGAAGTCGACGAACAGCGCCGCGGCATGCGGATGCGGGGCGGTGCGCGCGATGCCGATGCCGTTGGCGCGGCCGATCGCCGGGGCGATCGCGAACCACTCCACCGGCGCGCCGCGCTGCTTCATCTTCTCGGCGCCGTGGCTGTAGGTGGTGATCGCAAGCGGGATCTCGCCCGAGGCGACCAGCCCGGCGAGCAGCGTATGTCCGCGGCGCACCGACAGGCCATTGACGCGCGCGATCTCGCGGAAGGTGCGCAGGCCCGCTTCCTCGCCGAGCTCCTTCACCACCATCGCGAACCAGTCCTCGTCCTCGGCCTCGATGCCAAGGCGCCCTTTCCAGCGCGGGTTGGTCAGGTCGCTGTACGACTTGGGCAGCTCCTCTTTTTTGACCAGGCGGGTGTTGTAGGACTGCACGAACATGTTGATGCGCGTGCCGACCCAGTGGCCGTGCGGCCGCAGGGCCTGCGGCATCAGGTCTTTCAGGTGCGCCGAGCGCAGCGGCTGCAGGCCCTTCTCGCGGTAGAGCGACTCCATCTGCGGCCCGTTGGTCTCGACCACGTCGGCGTCGCTGCGGCCGGCGCGCATTTCCGTCACCGCGCGCGCGAGCACCTTCTCGGAATTCGCGCGCCAGGTCTTGAGCTTCACGCCGTACCTGCGCTCGAACGCGGCGCTGAGCGGCGTCAGGTCCTCGGGCACGAGCGAGGTGTAGAGCATCACCTCGCCCTCCTTGCGCGCCTCGGCGAGGTCCTGGGCGAGCGCCTGGCCCATGCAAAGCGCGAAAAGCAGGATGAGCTTCATTCGAGGCGCACGTTCTTCGAGAAGTCGTAATCGTGTGCGCTCGCGCCTTCGAACTCCCAGCGCACCTGGTTGCCCCACTGGCCGGCGAACACCTCGGCCAGGAACGCGAGCAAGAGCTGCCATGCCTGCGCCGCCTCTTTCGGCCGATAGCGCCCGGGCATCGTGTCGTTGAGAAAGCCGTGCGGCATATCGGCAAACACCTTCATGCGGTAGCTGCGGCGCGCTTCCTCGAGCGCATCACGCACGCGGCGGACATGGTCGAGCGAGATGGTGTGATCGCGCTCGCCGAACACGAAGAGCGCAGGCGCGCGAAGCTCGCGCAGCATCTCCGCCATCGACCGCGGCTGCAGCCCGGAGGCCTCCCAGTCGCGCTGCTGCGCACCGCCGTAGAACACGATGCAGGCGGCGAGATCTTCCCGGCGGCTGCCCACCACGATCGGATAGCGGCCGCTCTGGCAGACGCCCATCAGC
>DASXRW010000114.1:0-3065 GCA_036506355.1 Burkholderiales bacterium | reverse complement strand
GGGCGCGGCGCGCGCCACCTCGGTCGCGCCGATGGCGCCCGAGGCGCCGGCGCGGTTTTCGACGACGAATTGCTGGCCCAGCGCGCGGCTGAGCTTGTCGGCGACCACGCGCGCCGCGACGTCGGTCGCGCCGCCGGGCGGAAACGGCACGATGAAGCGTACCGGCTTTGCCGGCCAGGACTGCGCGTGGGCGAGCGAGGCGGCAAATATGCCGAGCGCCAGCAGGATCTTGTTCATCCGAACCCCCTTATCCGAAGACCGCGGGATATCCCGGCGGCGGCGTGAAGCCGAGGTCGCCGCGCCGCAGGACCGCTTCGCGGCCGCCGTGCTGCTCGAGGAGCTCCGCCTGGCGTTTCTTCGCCCGCGCATCGACTTCCGCGGGATCGCAGATCGCATAGAGGCGCGCCTTGCACTCCTCGAGCCGCGCCGCGTATCGCGCATCGGTCGCGAGGTCGTTCAGCTCCTCGGGATCGGCGGCAAGGTCGAAGAGCTGCGGCCGGTAGGCCACGTAGTGCACGTACTTGTACTTCCCGTGGCGGATCATGAATGCGCCGGTGGTCGATCCCATGCCGTGGTACTCGCACAGGACGTTGCGCTCGGGGCGGCGGCCGCGCGCGAGCTCGAGAAGCGAGTGGCCCGGATAGCCTTCGTCGAGCTCAGGCGCCTTCAGGCCGGCGCATTGCAGGATGAAAGGATAGGTATCGACGTGGCTCGCCGGCGTATCGATCTTCGCGCGCGGAATTCCAGGACCCTCGATGACGAGCGGCACGCCGGCCACTTCCTCGTACATCGTCGATTTGCCCCACAGCCCGCGCGCGCCGAGGTTGTCGCCGTGATCCGAGGTGTAGAGAATGCGCGTGCTTTGCCGAAGTCCGGTCTGGTCGAGCACGCGCAGCACCTTGCCGACGTTGTCGTCGAGAAAGCTGCACAGGCCGTAATAGGCGGCCGTCGCCTTCCTCAGCTTTTCCTCGTCGAAGTAACGGTCATAGGCGAAGCTGCCGGCGTAGTCGCGCAGGTAAGGATGCTGCGGGCGCTCGCTCGGCGCGTACTGCTTGGGCAGCGGCATGCGCTCGAGCGGGTAGCGGTAATAGAACTCCGCCGGCGCGACGAGCGGGAAATGCGGGCAGACGAAGGAGACGAACAGCACCCAGGGCCGGTCGCGATGGCGCGGCGCCTCCTCGCGCAGCCAGATCTCGGCGCGCGTCGCGATTTCCCGGTCATAGGCGGTGTACGGCGTCTCGCCCGGGCCGGCGAGCTTGGCGATCTTCCAGGAAAGCCCGCGCTCGGGCAGATCCTTGCGCACGAGTCCCATGAGATCGCCCTTGCCCTCGATGATGTTCATCGGGATGATCTCTTCGGAAAACCCGTTGTCGTCCCCGGGATGGCCCCGAAAGTGGAGCTTGCCGATCGACACCACGCGGTGGCCGCGGCTGCGCAGCCGGTGGTGCCAGCTTGGAACCGAGCCGTCGTAGGCATCGGCGTTGTCCCAGAACCCGACCTGGTGCACGTACTTGCCGGTGGCGAAGGCGGCGCGCGCGGGCACGCATACCGGGCAGGTGGTATACGCGGAAGTGAACGATGTGCCGCGCGCCGCCAGCGCGTCGAGATTCGGCGTCTGCACGATGGGATGTCCGGCTGCGCCCATGATCTTGGGGTTGTGCTCGTCGGACATGATGATGAGAAGATTCGCGGGCGACATGCGTTGCCGCGGAGTATAAAGCGCGGATGAAACTGAACGAGCTGGAGCGCGCGATGCTCGCCGGCGAGCTCGGCGGCGCGGTGCGCGCCGCGATCGAGCATCAGATCAAGGTCGGTGATTTCTTCGGCGCCGACGATTTCGTGCCGGTCACGCAGGCGCACATCATGGCGGACACCGAAAGCCTCGGCGAGGCCGGCGTGCGCTGGCTCGAAGCGCTGGCGAAGGACAACGGCGCCATGCGCGTGCCGACGATCACGGATCCGCGGGGCACCGATTTCGCCAAGGCAGCCGTGCTCAAGCAGCCGGCCGCAGCGGTGAATCTCGAGCGGCGCGCGATCGAGGCGTTCAAGCGGCTCGGCGTCTTGCTGACCGACACCTGCATCAATTACCAGACGATCCAGGCGCCCGCGCGCGGCGAGCACGTCGCCTTTGGCGATACCGGCGTCGTGATCTACGCCAACTCGGTCTGCGGCGCGCGCTCGAATTACGAAGGCGGTCCATCGGCGCTCGCCGCGGGCATGACCGGGCGCACGCCGCGCTATGGCTACCACCGCGACGAGGCGCGCCACGCCACGCTGCGCGTGCGCGTGGAGTGCGCTCCCGGCAGCCTCAACGAGTGGGGCGCGCTCGGCGCGGTGATCGGCCGGCTCGCCGGCAACTACTGGGCGGTGCCGGCCGTGGAGGGCCTGGCGGCCGTGCCGGGGTCCGATGCGCTCAAGCATTTCGGCGCTGCCATGGCGAGCTTCGGCTCGATTGCGCTCTATCACCTCGCCGGCATCACGCCCGAGGCGGCCGAATCCGGTGGTGATCGCCTGCCGCTCTCGCAGCGGATCGGCGAGGCCGACATCAAGGCGCTGCAGGCGGCGTACGCCGCCGGCAACGAGATCGACGTGGTCGTGTTCTCGGCGCCGCAGCTCAGCCTCTACGAGCTGCGCGAGCTCGCGGCGCTGTGCGACGGCCGGCGCTTCACGAAACCGCTGCTCGCCGTCACCAGTCCGCAGGTGAAGCCCGATGCGGACCGCTTCGGCCTCACCGCGCGCATCGAGGCGGCCGGCGGCCACGTGCTCTCGGGCATGTGCTTCTACCAGTCCTACGCGCGCGAGATCGCCGAAGCGAACGGCTGGAAGCGCCTCGCGACGAACAGCGTCAAGCTGGTGAACATTCTCGGCGGCTACGGCTACGTGCCGCTGCTCGCCTCGATGGAGCGCTGCGTCGAGGCCGCAGCGACCGGACGCTTGCCATGACCAGAAAATTCATCGCGCGTCATGCGCTCGGCGAGCGCGTCAGAGGCGAGGCGCTCGTGGCGCACGATGGCTTCTCGGCACGCTACGACCTCGACCGCATCCACGGCCGCTTCTCGCGGCCT
>DASXRW010000113.1:0-10812 GCA_036506355.1 Burkholderiales bacterium | reverse complement strand
GCTCGAGAACTGCCGCGTCAACAAGGGGGAGAAGAAGGACGATCCGGCGCTCGCCAAAAAGATCGCCGCACTGTGCGATGTCTACGTCAACGATGCCTTCGGCACCGCGCACCGCGCCGAAGCGACGACGCACGGCGTCGCGCGCTTCGCCAAGGTGGCCTGCGCCGGCCCGCTGATGGCCGCCGAGCTGGACGCGCTGGGTAAGGCGATCGCCAATCCGGCGCGGCCGCTCGTCGCCATCGTCGCGGGCTCGAAGGTGTCGACCAAGCTCACGATCCTCGCCGCGCTGGCGAAGAAGGTCGACAGCCTGATCGTCGGCGGCGGCATCGCCAACACCTTTCTCCTCGCCGCCGGCAAGCCGATCGGCAAGTCGCTCGCCGAGCCCGATCTCGCTGCGGAAGCGAAGAAGATTTCCGCCGCGATCAAGGTGCCACTGCCTAGCGATGTCGTCGTCGCTTCGTCACTGGAAGCACCGAGTGGCAAGGTGAAGCGCGTCGATGATGTTTCCGCCGAGGAGATGATTCTCGACATCGGTCCCGAAACTGCGCGCGCGTTTGCGGCCTCGCTTGAGAAAGCAGGCACCATCGTGTGGAACGGCCCAGTGGGCGTGTTCGAGAACGACGCCTTCGCCAAAGGCACGGAAACGATCGCGCGCGCGATCGCAAAGTCGAAGGCGTACACGATCGCCGGCGGCGGCGATACGGTCGCGGCGATCAACAAGTTCGGCATCGCGGACGAGATCGATTACATCTCGACCGCCGGCGGCGCGTTCCTCGAATTCCTCGAGGGCAAGGCGCTGCCCGCCGTGGCAGCGCTCGAAGCGCGCGCCGATGGTTAAGCAGCTCAGCATCAGCACGCGCGCGCAGGGGCTGCACGAAATCACGGGGCAGGTGCTGCAGGCCGTGCGGGAGGCAAAAGTGGGTGAAGGCCTTTGCACCGTGTTCGTGCGGCACACCTCGGCGAGCCTGGTGATCCAGGAGAACGCCGATCCGACGGCGAAGCAGGACCTCGAGCGCTGGCTGAACCGGCTGGTGCCCGAGGGCGATCCCTTTTACAAGCACGATGCCGAGGGACCCGACGACATGCCGGCGCACATCAAGGCGGCGCTCACGCAGACCTCGCTCTCCATTCCGATCGTCGAGGGGCGGCTCGCGCTCGGCACCTGGCAGGGCGTGTATCTCTGGGAGCACCGGCACCGCGGCGGTGACCGCGAGCTGGTGTTGCACATAGGCACCTGAGCCGATAAGGTTGACCCGATGCTCCGCAGTACGAAGATCGTCGCCACCCTCGGTCCCTCCTCCTCAGACGCCGCCACCCTCGAGCGGATGATCCGCGCCGGCGTCGACGTCGTGCGGCTCAACTTCTCGCACGGCACGGCGCAGGACCACGAGAAGCGCGCGGCGACCGTCAAGGAGCTCGCGACGAAGACCGGGCGCACGGTCGCCATCCTTTGCGACCTGCAGGGTCCCAAGATCCGCGTCGGCAAGTTCAAGGACGGCAAGATCACGCTCGAGAAGGGACAGAGCTTCATCCTCGACGCCGGGCTCGAGATCGGCGATGGCGGCCGCTCCGGCCTCGACTACAAGGAGCTGCCGCGCGACGTCGGGCCGGGCGCCGTGCTGCTGCTCGACGACGGCAAGATCGTGCTTGACGTCAGCGCCGTGCGCGGCGAGGAAGTGCACACGGTGGTGCGCCACGGCGGCGTGCTCTCCAACAACAAGGGCATCAACCGCCAGGGCGGCGGCCTCACCGCGCCCGCCCTCACGTCGAAAGACATGGAGGACATCAAGACAGCGGCCAAGATCCAGGCCGACTATCTTGCGGTGTCGTTCCCCAAGACCGGCGCCGACATGTACATGGCGAGGGAGTTGATGCGCGCCGCCGGCGGCAAGGCGTTCCTCGTCGCGAAGATCGAGCGCGCCGAAGCGGTCGGCGAGAGCGCGCTGCTCGACATCATGCGCGGCTCGGACGGCATCATGGTGGCGCGCGGCGATCTCGCCGTCGAGGTGGGCGATGCCGCGGTGCCGGCGCTGCAGAAGAAGATGATTCGCCTGGCGCGCGAGCAGAACAGGCTCACCATCACCGCGACGCAGATGATGGAGTCGATGATCTCCAGTCCCGTGCCGACGCGCGCGGAAGTCTCCGACGTGGCGAACGCCGTGCTCGACGGCACCGACGCGGTGATGCTCTCGGCCGAGACCGCGAGCGGCAAGTATCCGGTCGAGGTGATCGAGGCGATGGACCGCATCTGCCGCGAGGTGGAGCAGACGCAGCCGCTGTCGCTAGACCAGGAGTTCCTCAACCGCGTGTTCACGCGCGTCGACCAGTCGATCGCGATGGCGGCGCTCTTCACCGCCTACCACCTCAAGGTGAAGGCGATCGCCTCGCTCACCGAGTCGGGCTCCACCGCGCTCTGGATGAGCCGCCTCAATTCCGGCGTGCCGATCTACGCGCTGACCTCGCAGACGGCGACGCGCTATCGCCTTGCCCTGTTTCGCGACGTGTTCCCGCTGATGGTGAAGTACGTCGGCCACGACCGCGAGGAGCTGTTGCGCGAGGCGGAGAAAGTGCTGGTCGCGAACAAGGTCGTAAAGGAAGGCGACCTGATCGTGCTCACCATCGGCGAGCCGATCGGCAAGAGCGGCGGCACCAACACCATGAAAATCGTCAAAGTCGGGGAGCAACTCAAATCATGAACCGCCGCGCCGAACTCGCTTCACGCTTTGTGGACGTCGAACACCTGCCGTGGGAAAAGACGCGCTACGCCGGCATCGAACAGAAAACTCTGCTGGTCGATGCCGCCACCGGGCTCCTCACCGCACTGATGCGCATGGCGCCGGGCGCGCGCCTGCCCGACCACGAGCACGTGAAGATCGAGCAGACCTACGTGCTCGAGGGCAGCCTGGTCTGTCCCGAAGGCGAATGCCACGCCGGCCAGTTCGTCTGGCGCCCGGCGGGCAGCCGCCACGAAGCCTGGGCCGGGCCGAAGGGCGGCGTGTTCCTCGCGATGTTCCAGATGCCGAACAAGTTCTTCCAGCCCGACGGCCGTGTCACCGACTTCCTCGGCCGCGACTGGCAGGAGACCTGGGGCAAGAAATAGAAATCGGGGTCAGGACCGGAACTAGATCGGGGTCAGGACCATATCTATTTCGGGTCCTGACCCCGATTTTCTTGCTGTGTGCGTTGCTCGCGTCGTGCGCGGCAATCCCGGTCCATGAAGTCCGCTCCGAGTATTCGCACATCAAGGTGGTCGACTATGGCAGCCGGCGCGCGCTGCTGTTCGTCGACGAGAGCGGCAAGGCCGACGTCGTCCAGACGCTGATCGATCTCAAGCAGCCCGAGCGGCTGCAGCATCCGTATGCGCGCACGATGATGGCCGGCCTCCTGTATCCGCCGGAGACGGCATCGGTGCTGCTCATCGGGCTGGGCGGCGGCGCCTTCGTGCATTTTCTCAACCGGTACTTTCCCGAGCTGCGGCTCGACGTCGTCGAGTTGGATCCGGCAGTGGTCAAGGTGGCGCGCGACTACTTCGGCACCGCCGAGAATGCCCGCACGCGGATCTTCGTCGGCGACGGGCGCGATTTCCTGCAGCGCGCGGCGGGGCGCTACGACCTGATCCTGCTCGATGCGCACCTGCACCCGGGCGCGGAAACCGACAGGACCGGGCATCCGCTCAGCCTGCAGACGCAGGCCTTCTACCGCAGCCTGCACGAGCGGCTGCAGCCCGGCGGCGTGGCGCTTTTCAACCTGATCGCGCGCGGCGAGGAGCGCGCCTATATCGCCAGCATCTGCCGCGCTTTTACCGCGACCGAGCTGCTGTGGACTGCGGCTCGCGGCAACGTCATCGTCGTCGCCAAGCCCGGCCCGATGCCCGACGACGCGACCCTGCATGCACGGGCGCGCGCGCTCGATGGGCGCGGCGATTACGGGGTTTCGTTTAACGAGCTGCTCGACAGCCGCGAACCGGCTTGTCCTCAGCGGCCTTCGTAGAGGTCGCGGCCGGCCGCCAGCGCGCGGATCTTTCCGTCGGCGACATTGCGCGGCAGCATCCAGAAGCCGCAGTCGGGATGGATGTACTTCACGCGGCCTTTGCCCAAGACCTTGTCTGCCCGCTCGATCGTGCGCGCGACCTCGGAGGCCGATTCGATCTCGGTGCGCTTGATGTCGATCACGCCGAGGCCGAAGCCGATGTCGCGGCGCAGCTCCTTGAACACCTCGAGCTCCTGCGGCGGCCGATGCGCCGTCTCCATCACGATGTGATCGGCCTTGAGCGCATTCAGGTAATCCATCAGCTTCGCCCAGGTGCCTTTCTGAATCGTCTGGCCGCCGTAGTTGCCGAAGCACAGGTGGACGGCCGCCTTGCTTCTTTTAGGAACGGCGCGCAGCACTTTGTTGATCGCCGCCGCCGCCCACTTCCATTCATCGGGGTGACCCGGCAGATTGGCCTCGTCGAGCTGCACGACATCGGCGTTTAGATGCTTCACCTGCTCGGCGAGCACGTCCGCGATGGCGTGCGCCAGCTTCTCGCGATCCTTGTAGTGCCGGTCGTGCAGCGTCTTCGCGAGCATGTGCGGGCCAGTGAGCGTGAACTTGAGCGGCTTCGTCGCGAGCGCCTTTGCGCGCGCACACGGCAGTTTGAGATTCAGCGTTCCCGCGCCGATCGGGCCCTCCACCACTCCCGGCGGGCGCGTGCGGAAGCTCATGCCCGCGCCGCGCGAGTAATCGAGCCACTCGGAGAAGCCGATGTCCGAGCGCACGCCCGCCATCGGCCGCACGAAGTACTCGATCATGCCGTTGGTCTCGGGATGATTGACGTCGAAGCGGTAGAGCTCGCCGTCGCACACGATGTCGATGCCCGCGCTTTCCTGCGTGGCGATCACCACGCGCGTCGCATCGACCAGCGCCTGCTCCGACGGCGCGCGCACCAGCCACTCGGGCAGCGGATACGAGCCGACCACCGTAGTGAGAATGCGCGCCATAGCGCGCGATTATAATTCACCAGATGGTTAACATGCCGCCGCGCTTCGCGGGCGTCGACGAGCTCGAGGAGTTCATGACGCGCCCGAGCGCCGAGCTGCAGTCGGATCTGGCCAGCGTCGACGAAATCCTCGTCCTCGGCGTGGCGGGCAAGATGGGCCCGACGCTCGCGCGCCTGGCGCGCCGCGCCGGCAAGCGCGTGATCGGCGTCGCACGCTTCTCGGAGCCGGGCTTGCGCGAAAAGCTGACCTCCTGGGGCGTCGAGTGCATCGCCTGCGACCTGCTCGATCGCGAGATGCTGGAACTGCTGCCGCGCGTGAAGCACGTCGTCTTCATGGCCGGCCACAAGTTCGGCGCCGCCGGCAACCCGTCGCTCACCTGGGCGATGAACGTCGGCGTGCCGTTCATGGTCGCCGAAACCTTCCGCGTCTCGCGCATCGTCGCCTTCTCCACCGCGTGCGTGTATCCGTATGCGCCGGTCACTGGCCGCGGCGCCGATGAAGCCGTGCCGACCACGCCGCCCCCGGGCGACTACGCCAACTCCTGCGTCGGACGCGAGCAGGCTTTCCTCTACGGTTCCGACCGCTACGGCACGCCGGGCCGGCTGATGCGGCTCGAATACGCCATCGACATGCGCTATGGCGTGTTGCACGACGTCGCGGCAAAGGTATTCGCGAGCCAGCCGGTCGACGTGACCATGGGACATGTCAACTTGCTGTGGCAGGGCGATGCGAACGAGCAGGCGCTTCGGCTTCTCGCGCACTGCACGTCGCCGACCTCGCCGCTCAACGTTAGCGGGCGCGACGTGATCAGCGTGCGCTCGCTGGCCGAGGAGTTCGGCAAGCGGTTTCAAAAAAAACCGAGCATCGTGGGCAAGGAAGCGCCCACCGCCTGGCTGGTCGACACCGCCGCGGCGCAGCGCCTCTTCGGCGCGCCGCGCGTGCCGCTCGCCGCGATGCTCGACTGGCAGGCGGACTGGATCGCACGCGGCCTGCCGGATCTGGGCAAGCCGACCCACTTCGAGACGCGTGACGGCAAGTACTGAACACGCGCTCGGCCCGCAGCATGTTGCCGGCTGCTTCGCGCTCTCCAAGGCGGCGAACTGGAACCAGAATGAAGCCGACTGGCGTTTGATGCTGGCGATGGGGCACGGGTGGGGCATCTCGCTCGACGATGGCACCCTCGCCGCCTCGACGCTCGTGCTGCCTTACGGCGAGTTCGCTTGGATCAGCATGGTGCTCGTCCTTCCCACGCAGCGGCGCAAAGGCCATGCCTCGCGCCTGCTGCGCGTCGCGATCGCCGATCTGACCAGCAAGCGCATGACGCCGATCCTCGACGCCACCCCGGCCGGCCGTGAGGTGTACCGGCAGGAAGGGTTTCGCGACACGTGGAGCTTCAAGCGCTTCGCGCTTCGCCAGCCGATCCGCATGCCGGCAGCGAAGAGCGCGCGCCCGATTGGCGCCGACTGGCATGGATTGCTCGCGCTCGACACCGAAGCGTTCGGCGGCAATCGCGAATCCTTGCTGCGAGCGCTGCAAGCGCGGTTGCCGCACTGTGCGCTTGCCGCAGGCGACGAAGGTTTTGTGCTGGGACGCGAAGGCCGCGAGGCGCAGCAGATCGGGCCGCTCATAGCGCGCGACGAGCGCACCGCACTCGCGCTGCTCGAGCAAGCGCTGCAGGCCGTTCCCACCCCCCCGCTCTATGTCGATGTCGTCGACCACGCGCCGCGGCTGCAGCAACGCCTGCAGCAGCGCGGGTTCGTCTTCCAGCGGCCGTTTACGCGCATGGTCCATGGCGGCGGGCGGGCGCCAGGCAACGAAAAGCTCGTCTACCTGGTCGCCGGCCCGGAGCTCGGATAGGCCGAAGCTTGCGGGATATCAAATGAGCGCACCGTTGACTGGAGGGTTCTCGCGTGTCCTATGACTTCATCGTCGTCGGCGGCGGCCACAACGGCCTCGCCTGCGCCGCCTATCTTGCAAAGGCGGGGTCGAAAGTCCTGGTCGTCGAGCGCAGCGCGCGCGTCGGCGGCGGCTGCCACACGGCCGAAGCCACGCTGCCCGGGTTCAAGCACAACCTCTGCTCCGTCGTTCACACGCACATTCCGCTCAGCCCGGTGTACCGCGACCTGGAGCTCGAGCGCCATGGCGTGAAGTACGTCTACCCCGCTCACTTGCGCGGCACGATTTACCCGGACCACAAGTGCCTCGTGATGTACCGCGATACGGAGCAAATGGCCGCCGAGCTCGCCAAATTCTCCGCGCGCGACGCGCGCACCTTCAAGCAGCTGGTCGCGGATTACGGCGAGTTCATCGACTCGACTTACCTGCCGCTGATGTACTCGCCGCCGCTGCCGCCTTCGATGCAGACGGCGCAGCTCGAGCAATCGGAGGAGGGCCGCGCCCTCCTGCAATGGCAGGCCAGCACGCCGGTGCAGCTCCTCGACGAGCTCTTCGAGAGCGAGGAGGTGAAGGTCCACTTCCTCGCGCGCATGACGGTCCTCGGTTTCGCCCCCGATCAGTTCGGGCAAGGGTGGATCTGCCTGTTCCGCATCCTCAAGGCCGAAGCGCCGATCTGCGTCGGCGGCTCGCAGGGACTCGCGAACGGGTTAAGGCGCGCCTTCGAAGCCGCCGGCGGCGCCGTGCAGACCGACAAGGAAGTGAAGCGCATCCTGATGCGTGGCAATCGAGCGACCGGCGTCGAGTTGAACGATGGCACGAAGCTCGACGCGGCGAAGGCGGTGATCACCAACGTCGAGCCGAAGAAGAGCTTCCTGCGCATGGTCGGCGAAGAGCACCTGCCGCCGTCGTTCGCCACGCGCGTGAAGAACTATCACTCGCGCGGGCGCTCGCTCATGGTCCTGCATCTCGCGCTGTCCGAGCCGCCGCACTACCGCGCCGGCGCGCACAACCCGCACGTCAACCTGGCGTTCAGCCAGGAAATGTTCGGCGGCACGGTGCTCGACCAGGTGCGCGCCTATCAGGACATCGCGCTCGGCAAGCCGCCGCGCAAGGAGATGCTGCAGATCACCCTGCCGACGCTCTTCGATCCGTCGCAGGCGCCCGCCGGCAAGCACACCACCGTCGTGTGGCAGTACGCGCCGTACAACGCGGAGGAGGGCTGGCCCAGGATCCGCGAGGCGTACGCCGCTCATCTCCTCGAGCTCTGGCGCTCCTACGCACCGAACATCACCAAGGACAAGATCCTCGGCATGGCGATCCAGGACCCGACCGATACCGAGCGCCTGAACGACAACCTGGTGAATGGGGTCGATGTCGTGGGCGACATGACACCCGACCAGATGGGCTATTTCCGGCCATTTGCCGGCTGGTCGAGCTACCGCTCGCCGATCGAAGGCTTGTACATGTGCGGCGGCTACTGCCATCCCGGCGGCGGCGTGCATGCCGGCGCAGGCCACAACGCCGCCGGCGTGATCGCCGACGATTTCAAGCTCAAGAAATGGTGGGACTGAAGTGCCTCAGCGCGAGGCGACGTTCACCGTCGACACGCCGCCGCAGGAGCTGTGGAAATTCCTGCGCGACTTCGAGTCGCTGTGCACCTGCATCCCGGGCGTGGAGCGCGTCAACGTCCTGGACGATCGAACGGCCGAGCTGACCGTTAGGGAAAAAGTCGGCGTCGTGCCCTTGATCGTCGAGCTGCGGGCGCAAATCGACTCGGAGGAACCGCCGCGCCGCCTGCACGCCACGGCAAAGGGCCAGCACGTGATCATCGCGATCGATGTGGTCCTGCAGGCAACCGCCTCGGGCACCGAGCTACGCAGCGTGTTCGACGTGAAAGGCGAGGGGCCGCTCAAGCCGATCGTCGACCGCCTCTTCGAGAAGCGGGCGACGGAGCGCACCGCGCAGTTCGCCGAATGCATCGGCAAGCGCTTCGGCGCCGCCCCGGCCGCGCAAAGTGCTGCGCGGCAAAGCTGGTGGCGGCGCCTGCTGCGGATCTTCAGTCGGCGCTGACCGCCTTCATCTTGATCGACTTGTCGAGGAAGGCGTTCGTGTACGTGCTCTTCACGTCGAACGGCTTGTCGACGCCGACGTAGTCGCGCACCAGCTCGTAGTCGGCCTTCATGCGGGCGTCGTCGTGCCAGCCGAGCGCCACGGTCTGCGAAATCCTGTCGCTCATCAGCACTTCGACGAGCTGCCAGTTGACGAGCTCGTTGTCGAAGCTGAGCGCGCCGTTCGCATCGATCAGCGACTGAACGCAGGGCTTGGGCTGCTTCACGCATTCGGCGAAGGCGCGCTGCGTCACGCGCGTGAACTTCTCGACCGTGGCGCGATTCTTCTTCAGGTACTCCGGGTTCACGATGATCGAGTTGCCGTAGGGATTGAGGCCGACGTCACGCCACGCGAGGAAGCCCATGTCGTCGCCGAGCTCGCGCTTGAACACGTGGTGCAGGTTGTAGAACGACGTGGTGACGTCGATGGTCTTCGACTTCAGCGCGGCGAGCTTGGCATTGGCGTCGATGTTCACCCAGGTCACGGACTTCGGATCGATGCCGTTCGCCTTGGCGAGCGCCGGCCACATGGTGCGCGCGCCATCCGCCGCCGGATTGCCGATCTTCTTGCCCGGGAAGTCCTTGATGCCCTTGATGCCCGAGCTCTTCAGCCAGTACATGCCCTGCGGCGAATTGGCATAGACGTTGAACACGGCGACCGAGTCCGCGCCCTTGCCTTTCGCCACCAGCACGCCGGCCATGTCGGCGAGGCCGACCGGGTTCGCGCCGGCGCCGACCTTCTGCGTGGCGAGCGCCGAGCCCTTGCCCGGCTCGAGGTTCAGATCGATGCCCTCCTTCTGGTACCAGCCGAGCTTCTTCGCGTAGTAGTACGGCGCATGGTCGCCGCCCGGCACCCAGTTGAGGATGAAATCGATCTTCTGCTGTGCGGCGGCCGGCGCTGCTATCAATGCGGCCGCCGTGGCGATGACTAACCTGCGCATGGAGCCTCCTCGTTGACGAAGTGGCGATGCTACCATCGTGTAACCGACTGGTTAACATGCACCGGCCGCTTCCTCCGGATATTGCCGCGCTTTTGCGCCGCGGCACCGTCATCCCCGCCCATCCCCTCGCGCTCGATGCGCGTCGCAAGCTGGACGAGCGCCGCCAGCGCGCGCTTGCACGCTATTACCTCGATGCCGGCAGCGGGGGCCTCGCGGTCGGCGTGCACGCCACGCAATTCGCCATCCGCGAAGCGGGGCTCTACGAGCCGGTACTGCGTATCGCGGCGGAGGAGGCGGCGAAGCGCAAGGTGCTGATGGTCGCCGGCCTGTCGGGCAAAACCGCGCAGGCGAAGAAGGAAGCGCAGCTCGCGAGTGGGCTCGGCTACCACGCCGGCATGCTGTCGCTCGCGCCGATGAAGGGTGCCTCCATCGACCAATTGATCGAACACTGCGCCGCCGTGGCGGCGGAGATTCCGCTGGTGGGCTTCTATTTGCAGACCGCGGTGGGCGGGATCCCCCTCCCCATGGAGTTCTGGCGCCAATTCGCCGCCATCGAGAACGTGGTGGCGATCAAGATCGCGCCGTTCAACCGTTACGCGACGCTCGACGTGATCAAAGGCGTGGTCGCCGCGCGGGCTGAAGAACGAGTCGCGCTCTACACTGGCAACGACGATCACATCGTGCTCGACCTCGCGGTGCCATTCGATGTCCGCAGGGGCAACGACACCGTGCGTGTGCGCATCCGCGGCGGGTTGCTCGGGCACTGGAGCGTCTGGACACGCAGCGCAGTTTCATTGCTGGAGAAGGTGCACACCGGGAAAATCGATGCGGATCTGCTGGCGCTCGACGCCCGCGTCACTGACTGCAACAGCGCGTTCTTCGACGTTG
>DASXRW010000112.1:0-5150 GCA_036506355.1 Burkholderiales bacterium | reverse complement strand
GAGTTCATGTGGCCGGCCAAAGGCAAGATCCTCGCCGGTTTCGCCGAGCCGCGCAGCAAGGGGATCGACATCGACGGCAGACCGGGCGATCCGATCGTTGCCGCCGCCGCCGGGCGCGTCACCTACATCGGCAGCGGCATCCCGGGCCTGGGCAAGCTCGTGGTGATCAAGCACGACAATGGCTTCATCACCGTCTACGCGCACAACCGCGACATCCTCGTGAAGGAGCAGCAGAACGTGGCGCGCGGCCAGAAGATCGCCGAGCTCGGCTCTTCCGACGCCGATCGCCCGAAGCTGCACTTCCAGATCCGCAAGGGCTCGGCCGCCGTCGATCCGCTGCGCTACCTGCCGGCGCTCTGAGCGCGCGCGGCGAGCTCGTCGGCGAGATCGCTGACCGCCGCGGCATAAAAGGCACTGCGGTTGTAGCGCGTGATGACCCAGAAGTTCTGCAGGCCGACGCGGTACTCGGCGCCGAGCGCCACCAGCACACCGAGCGCATCGGGCGATTGCGGCGTCGGATCGAGCTCCAGGCCCGCGGCGAGGAGCTCGGCGATGCGGTGGCGCGGGTCGACCGAGCCGTCGACATAGCGCGCCAGCGCTTCCGGCGTGGGCTTCGCCCTGTAGAGCACGGGCTCGCCCGCCTGCCAGCCGTGCTCCTTCAGGAAATTGGCGACGCTGCCCACCGCGTCGGCGCTCGAGCGGCTAAGATCGATCCGGCCATCGCCGTTGAAGTCGACCGCGTAGCGCCGCAGGCTGCCGGGCATGAACTGCGGCAGGCCGATGGCGCCGGCATACGAGCCGCGCAGCGCGAACACATCGAGCCCGGCCTCGCGCACGAGCAGCAGGTACTGCTCGAGCTCGCCGCGGAAGAAGGGCGCGCGCGGCGGATAGTCGAAGGCGAGCGTGCTCAGCGCATCGATCACCCTGAAGCGGCCCATGTTTCGCCCGTAATTGGTCTCGACGCCGATGATGGCGACGAGGTACGGCGCCGGCACGCCGTAGCGGCTCTCGGCGCGCTTGAGAGCCGTGCGGTTTGCTTTCCAGAAAGCGATCCCGCCGCCGATGCGCTGCTCGTTCACGAACTGCGCGCGGTAGTCGTCCCACGAGGGCCGCTCGGCCGGCACGATCGACTGCAGCGCGGGCTCGACGCGCTGCACGCGCGAGAACAGCTTCTTCAGTTCGCCCTCGACGAAGCCATGGCGTTCGACCACCTCGCCGATGAACGCCTGCACCTCGGCGCGCTCGGCGAAGGATTGGCCGAACGCGGGCGCCGCCACCGTGAGCAGCAGGCAGGCAAGCTGCAGCCTCACGTCAGGCGCAGCTCTCGCACCAGTCGTCGCAGGCGCGCGGTGCTGGGGCGGTTCGTGCCGGTGCCGTAACGCAGCGCGATGTAGAGCGCGCCGATGCGCAGGATCGGACGCCGCGACGCGGGCAGGGCGCGCGCGGCGCGCGCCGAGTAATCGCGCGGCCCTTCGTGCGGCGAGCGCACCACGCCGCGCGCGGCGAGCTTGCGGCAGAAGGCCTGCCAGGCCTTCTGCACCGGGTCGGGACGTGCCAGACGCCGCAGCGACCAGACGAGCAGCGCGATGGTCATCGCGCCGAGGAACGTGAACAGCACCGCGGTGAGCTTCTGCCAGTCCGCATCGCGCATGCCGAGCGAGAGCATCAGATCCCTCTGGCGCTCTGGGTTGTAGCCGAGCACCCAGACGTTCCACTTGTGCGCGAGCGCCTCCCAGCGGTAGCGCGCGCCGCGCAGCCATTCCATCTCCGGGCGCATCATCAGCGGCAGCGCCTGGTTCTGGGGCAGCGCGCGCGCGAGGCCGCCGGCGACGCGCTGCGGCATGGCGGCCGCAGTCGGATCGATGCGCACCCAGCCGCGGCCGGCGAGGAACACTTCGGTCCAGGCGTGCGCATCGGATTGGCGCACCGTGACGATGCGGTCCACCGGATTGAGATCGCCGCCCTGGTAGCCGGTGACGACGCGCGCCGGTACGCCGGCGGCGCGCATCAGCACCGTGAAGGCCGAAGCGAAATGCTCGCAAAAGCCCGCCTTGCTATCGAACAGGAACTCGTCGACCGAATCCGCGCCGAGAATCGGCGGCTCGAGCGTGTAGATGAAGCGCCCCTTTCTGAGGAAGGCAAGCCCGCGATTGAGCATGTCCACATCGGTGCCGCCAGCGGCGCGCCAATCGGCTGCGAGCGCGATGGTGCGCTTGTTGTACTCGGCCGGCAGGCGCAGCGCCCGTCCCAGGGTGCCGCGGCTCTCGCGAGGATCGCGCGCCGGATCGATCACCGAAACCATGTCGTAGCGCAGGCGGCTGCGCACGGGGGAAAACGAGATCACCTGGCCGTCGTGGGTCATGCGCGAGCGCTCGGGCAGGCTGGCGGCGGTCTCCAGCGCGAACAGCCAGTGGTAGTTGTGCGGCTCGAGCACCACGGAATACCGATAGCTCGCGGCTCCGCCCTCCGGCGGCTGGAAGTTAACGAGAAAGCCCTGGCCGCTCGACCAGGTGCGGCCATCGAAGTCCCACAGCACCGGACCGCGCCAGTAGCGCAGCGGCTGCGGCGGTGATTCGCCCTCGAACGCGGCGCGAAACGCGATCGCATCGGACAGCGCGAGCTGCGACAGGTTGCCCGGACTCATGGTCTCGGAAAGCCCGGTCATGCCGGCGTAGGCGTCCTGCGGCAGCCCCCACAGCGGTCCTTGCACGCGCGGAAAGAGCACGAAGAGCACGAGCGCCGCCGGCGCGGCGTGCGCGAGCAAGAGGCCCGCGGTGCGCAGGTTGGCGCGCGGCGCGCGCTGCGGCGCGCTGAAACCGACCAGCGTGACGGTGATGGCGAAGACGCCGACGCCCATGACGAGCGCCGTCGGGATGGACTGCGTGTAGAGGAAATTGGTGATGATCAGGAAGTAGCCGAGGAAGGCGGCGACCGCGCCGTCGCGGTGATGGCGCGATTCGAGCAGCTTCAGTCCGGAGAACAGCATCAGCAGGATCACGCCCGGCTGCCGGCCGAAGAGCGTGCGGTACTCCATCCACACGCCGAGCATGCCGATGAAGGCGACCGCGATCACCAGCCAGCGCGACGGCAGGGGCGCGCGGCTGAGCATCGAGTAGAAGCGCCAGCCATAGAGGCACAGCGTGAGCAGCGTCAGCCACCACGGCGCGCGCAAGGCGTGCGGCGCGATGACGATGGCGAGCGACGCGGTGAGCCAGCCGAGGTCCCGAAGCGTGAGCGGCCGGACCTCGGGCGACAGGGGATGGGGCAGGGCTTTCATGTTCCGTTGTACAGCGCAAGCGCCTGCAGGCAGGCGGCGCGCTGCAGCTCGCCGCGGCCGGGGGCGATCTCGACGCCGGGCAGGCGCAGGCCGTACTGCACGCCCGAGCGCTCGGCCTCGAGCACCCAGCCGGCGAGGCGCGCGAGCCGCTGCTCGACATGGAACTGCGGCAGGCGCGACCAATCGAGCCACAGCTCGGCCGCCGCTTCGCCGGTGAACTGCTTGGTGAGCATGTCTTCGTTGCGCGCCACGGCCTTCCAGGCGACGTGGCGCGGCGAATCCGACAGCTGATAGGCGCGCAGCCCCGAGTAGTCGTCGTTGCCCGGCGTCGGCGAGCGCAGCGCACCGCGCGAGCTCTCGGCGGAGGGCGCCGGCAGCGTCGAGCGCTCGGGCCGCGGGTAGACCAGGCAGCGCGCGTCGGGCTCGACATAGCTCCAGGCGCGAAACACGCTGAGCGGAAAGCGCGTCTCGAGCATCACGCGCCCGAGCGGCAGCCAGCCACGAGCCGGCGCCGGCACGGCGAGCACCACCTCGGCGAGCCCGGCCGCGGGCACGTCGAGCACCATCTGCGAGCGCGACTGCAGGTGGCGCGCGAGAATCGCCGGGCGGTCGAACGCCGCGCGCGCGTCGAGATACAGGCGGAACTGCGCCGCTTCGCCGGCGAACACCGGCTCGGCGCGCCCGACGCTCACCGCCATGCGCGCGAGGTTGCGCGCGGTGTGCACCATGCCGGCGAGGCCCATGCCGGCGAGGAGGAAGGTGAGCGCGAAGCCGAGCGACAGCGCGTAATTGATCGAGCCGACGAGCAGGATGGTGAGCGTCAGGGCGAAGAGCCAGCCGAGCTGCGTCGGCACGATGTACACGCGGCGGTGCACCAGCGTGATGGTGCCGTGCTCCGGCGGCGTGAAGCCCCAGATCCAGTTCGCGATCCGCGGATGGCGCTCGAGGAGGGCGCCGATCATCCTATCGGTCCATCGTATTTCCAGCGCCCGCGCCACGCGGCGAGCACCAGGTTGGGATAGTCGGGCTGGCCGAGCGAGCCGTTATAGCGGCCGAGCGCGCGGAAGTAGTCGCCCTTCTCCATGTCGAGGTAGAAACGCAGGATGGCGCAGCCGTAGGCGAGGTTGGTGCGCAAGTGAAACAGATTGTGCCCCGGCTGGCCGATCAGCTTCACCCAGAAGGGCATCACCTGCATGTAGCCGCGCGCGCCGGCACGCGACACGGCGTACTTGCGAAAGCCGCTCTCGACCTCGATCACGCCGAGCACCAGCTGCGGGTCGAGGCGGGCGCGCGTCGCCTCGTAATGCACCGTGCGCAGGAGCTCCAGGCGCTGCTTGCGATCCGGGATGCGCCGTGCGAGCCGCGTGTCCATCTCGGCGAGCCAGCGCTGCGCGTCGGTGCTCGAGCGGAACGCCATCGCCGGCACGGCCTTGTCGGCGACGAGGCGCGACAGGCGCGCGCGCACCGAGTCGGCGAGCGGCTCGTATTGCTGGGCGCCCGCCCATGCCGCCACCGGCAGCGCGAGGCCGAGCATGGCCGCGAGCATCCTCATAGCCGTTCGCGCAGAAAGCCGGCAATGGACGCGAGCGGTACGTCGGTGCCCTTCTCGTCGCGCCGCGCCTTGTATTCGGCGTTGCCGGCCGCGAGGCCGCGCTCGCCCAGCACTACCCGGTGCGGAATGCCGACGAGATCCATGTCCGCGAAGAGCACCCCGGGGCGCTCCTCGCGATCATCGAGCAGCACATCGATGCCCGCCGCCGCGAGCTCGCCATACAGGCGCTCCGCGGCCTCGCGCACCGCCGCGCTCTTGTGCAGGCCGATGGGCACGAGGCACACGGCGAAGGGAGCGATCGGCGCGGGAAAGATGATGCCG
>DASXRW010000111.1:0-1561 GCA_036506355.1 Burkholderiales bacterium | reverse complement strand
CACCACTGCGGCGGCATGATCCCGTACTTCGCCGGCCGCGCCGAGACGCTCTGGGCGCAGCTCGGCTCGCGCAGCGCCGAGGGCGATGAAGCCGAGGTTCTCAAACGGTTGAGCAAGCCGCCCATCGAGTACTTCAAGATGTTCTACGGCGACACGGTGCTCGGGGGCGCCGCGGCGCCACTCGCGTGCGGCATAGCGTTCTTTGGCGTGGACAAGATCGTGTTCGCGAGCGACTGCCCGTTCGATCCCGAGGGCGGCCCGATGTTCATCCGCGAGGGCATCCGCTCGATCGAGTCGCTGAATCTGCCCGAGGGCGACAAGCGTAAGATCTACTTCGGCAACGCGCAGCGCCTCCTCAAGCTCCACTGATGGACAGACGCGATTTCCTGGTCACCCTGGCCGCGCTTGGCGCCGTTCCCTCGTGGGCACAGGCACCGCAGCGCGGGCAGCGCATCGATGTCCATCACCACATCCTGCCGCCGGATTACATGAGCGCGATTGCCGCGCGGCGCGGCGGCGCGCCCGACTGGTCTCCGGCGCGCTCGCTCGAGGAGATCGACCGCGCCGGCATCGGCACCGCGATGCTCTCGCTGGTGCAGCCCGGCGTCTGGTTCGGCGACGTCGCGGAAGGCCGGCGCCTCGCGCGCACGACCAACGACTATGGCGCGCGCCTCGTGCGCGACCACCCGGGACGCTTTGGGCTATTTGCGACCATCCCGCTGCCGGATAGCGAAGGCAGCCTGAAGGAGATCGAGTACGCCTACGACACGCTGAAGGCCGACGGCATCGCGCTCATGACGAGCTATGGTGACCGGTGGCTCGGAGATGCGGCGTTCGCCCCCGTATGGCAGGAGCTCGATCGGCGGAAGAGCGTGATCTACACGCACCCGACGCAAGCCGCCTGCTGCAGCAAGCTCAATACCGAAGTCTCGACTTCCACCATCGAATACGCCACGGACACATCGCGCACCATGGCGAGCGTCCTCTTCAGCGGCACCGCGGTGCGCTACCCCGGCATCCGCTGGATCTTCTCGCACGGCGGCGGCACGGTGCCGTACCTGCTCAGCCGCTTCACCACCGCGGAAGCCAATATGAAGGACAGGACCAGGCTGCCGAACGGCGTGGTGCACGAGCTTCGCAAGTTCTATTACGACACGGCGCAGGCGAACCATGCCGGCGCGCTCGCCGCGCTGATGAAGCTCGTGCCGGTGTCGCAGGTGGTGCTCGGCACCGACTATCCGTTCCGACGGGCGCTCGACGAGATCGCCGGCGTCGTCAACTACGGTTTCAGCGCGAACGATGTGCGCGCCATCGAGCGCGACAACGCTTTAAGACTGCTGCAGCGTCATGCTTGAGCTCCAGGTAAACGGCGAGCGCCGAAAGGTCGAGGGGCATCGCGACACGCCACTCCTTTACGTGCTGCGCAACGACCTCGGGCTCGTCGGCAGCCGCTTCGGCTGCGGCAGCGGCCAGTGCGGCGCCTGCTTCGTGCTGGTCGACGGCCGCGCGATGGCTTCGTGCGACTTGCCGATCTGGTCGGTCGAGGGCAAGCAAATCACGA
>DASXRW010000110.1:0-4186 GCA_036506355.1 Burkholderiales bacterium | reverse complement strand
TCTTCGTGTACGCAGTCATGATCTCTGCGGTCTCGCAGTGCAGCGAGAGGCTGATCGATCCGGCTTTCTCCCCAAAACGCTGGCGCGCGGCCTGCACGCCGCGCATGACGAACTCGAAGTGGGCGAAATCGTAGCGCTCGTCCGGCCCGATCATCAGGAAGTCGCGCTGGCTGTCGGAGCGCCCGTGCAGCCCGTGCGAGCCGTAGAACATGAAGATCTTGAAAGAGGTCACGCCGTGGCGCTCGATCAACTCGGGAATCTCGCGGATCTGCGTCGCGTCCATCGGTGCCAGGTGATAGCCGTAGTCGACGTGGAAGCGGCCTTGCGAGAGCCGCAGCACCTCGGGAAAGAAGTCGCGATACGGTCCGCCCTTGTTCAGGTAGTACTGGCCGCTGCGGAAGTAGTTCAGGCTGGAGGTCACGCCGCCTTGCGCCGCCGCGCGGCTCTCGCTCACTGCATCTTCGGCAAGCGGCGCGTAGATCCCGGTGTGCATGTGGGCATCGACCACGCCCGGGAACGCAAGCCGGCCTTTGCCGTCGTAGATGGTCTTCGCATCGGCGCCTAGGTTCGGACCGATCTTGGCGAATTTCTCTCCGTCGACCGCGATATCTGCCTCGCGCGGCGCGTTCTCGCCCGGCCGCACCACGCGCACGTTCTTGATCAGGAGGTCGTACGTAGGCGCTTCTCCAGGTGCGGCACCAGGCCGCCGTCACGGATGAGCTGCATCAGGAACTCGGGAATCGGCTCGCAGCGCAGTTCTTCGCCGGTCGTGCGATTGGCGAGCCGCCCGCTCGCGGGATCGAGCTCGAGGTCGTCGCCCGGCCGGATGCGCTTCGCCTGCGCGCAGACCACCGCCGGCAGCCCAAGGTTGATCGCGTTGCGATAGAAGAGGCCGGCGAACGATTCGGCGACGAGCGCGGACACGCCCAGGTGCTTCAACGCCTCGGGCGCCTGCTCGCGCGAGGACCCGGCGCCGAAGTTTCGGCCAGCGACGACCAGATCACCTTTCTTGACCGAGCGTGCGAAGTCCGGTGCCGTACTTTCCATGCAGTGGCGCGCGATCTCGTCGATGCCGAACTTCATGTAGCGCCCCGGCACGATCACGTCGGTGTCGACGTTGTCGCCAAAGACCCAGGCTTTCATTGCAGCATCCCGCGGGGATCGGCGATGTGCCCCGCGACCGCCGAGGCGGCCACCGTATAGGGCGAAGCGAGATAGACCTGCGCCGACGCCGCGCCCATGCGTCCTTTGAAGTTGCGCGCGGTGGTCGAGATCGCCACGGTGTGCTCGCCGAGCTGGTGCTGTCCATATCCGGCGCACATGCCGCAGGAGTTGGCGAGCAGTTCCGCGCCGGCGTCGAGCAACACCTGCAAGGTGCCTTCGCGCTCCGCCGCCTGCTGGTCGCGCAGACTGGCCGGCGCCACCACCAGCCTGGCCTTGGCCTTCCGGCCCTTGAGGACGGAGGCCGCCATGCGCAGATCGGCGAGCTTGGCGCCGGTGCAGGCGCCGATGTAGGCGAGATCGATCTTTTGCTGAAAATCGGTGACTGGCCGCGTATTGGCCGGGCTGTGCGGCGCAGCGACTTGTGGCTGCAGCTCGCGGGCGTCGAAGCGATGGTGCGCCAGCAGCGCAGCATCGGCATCGCTGTCCCAGCGTTCGATGTCGGCTTTGAGGTAGTCGCGCGTCACATCATCGGAGGCGATGAGGCCGGTTTGCCCGCCGAGCTCGGCGGTCATGTTGCAGAGAGTCATGCGCTCCTGCATCGGCAGCGCGCGGATCGCCGGGCCGCGGTATTCCACCGCCTGGTACTGACCGCCGTCCAGGCCGAAGCGGCCGATGAGGAACAGCATGACGTCCTTCGCCGAGACGCCGGGCGCAAAGGCGCCGTCGAAGTCCATCGCGATGGTGTGCGGCACCTTGAGCCAGATTTCGCCGGTGACGAGCACGCCGAGCATCTCGGTCGCGCCGATACCGAACATATAGGCGGCAAAGGCGCCGCCGGTGGGCGAGTGGCTGTCGCCGCCGACCGCGAACATGCCGGGTCTGAGATGCCCGCGCTCCGGCAGCACGACATGGCAGATGCCTTGCGCGTCGTAGAAGTTGTCGATGCCCGCTTCGCGCACCCAGTCGCGCGCGATGCGCAGGATCTTGCGGCTCTCGTCGTCGTACTCCGGCAGATAGTGGTCCGTGATCACCACCACCTTCGACGGATCCCACACCTTCGCGCCCAGCCGCTCGAGCAGCGGCTTCACGCGTCGCGGGCCGCCCGAGTCGTGCATCATCGCGAGATCGACCTTGCAGGTGACGATCTCGCCCGGTGTCACCGCCGAACGGCCGGCCGCACGCGCCACGAGCTTCTGAGCGAGCGTCTGCTTCATCCTTGCTCGAGAAATTCCTTCAGCGCCTTCTCCGGCGGCTTGACGAAGTTCGAGCGGCGGCTCACCGCAGCCATGCCCGCGGTCTCGCGCAATTTGATCGCGAGCTCCGCTGATTTGGCGATCAGCGTGACGCCGTTGACGATCGGTGCGCCATCGATGTTCGCGCCGCGCTCGGCGCCGAACAGCATCATCGGCAGACCGCCCGCCGGCACGATCACGTCGGCGCCGGCGTCGAGCAGGATGCGGCACTCGCGCTCCCATTTCGGTGCGAGCTTCTTCTTGGCGTCGTCGCTCGCGAAGGAGTCGATGAAGTCTGCGACCGTCGCCGGCACCGCACGCACGCCCACCACGCGGCTCTGCAGGCCATAGCGGATGACCTGGTCTTCGTGCCAGGGAATGAACACGGGGTTGATCGTGACGAGCCCGAGCTTGCGGCCTAGCGTGCACGCATGGAAGAGCGTGGTTTCGCCCAAGCCGAGGACCGGGATATCGACCACGGATTTCACTTCGGCGAGCCCCGCGTCCTGGAAATGCGTGATCGCCATTGCCGCATAGCCCTGTCGTTCCGCCTCGAGCGCATTGCGGATGAGATTGCGCGCGATGCGAAACTCGGTGACCGCGTGCGTCGTGGTCGCCGGCGGAGTCGTGGTGTGAAACGTGGCGGAGAAATCGGGCTCCAGGATCGCCTTGAGATGCGCCTCCACCTTGCTGATGTAAGGCGCCATGTGCACGCGGTCGGTCGCGCCCTGGAACCAGATCTTGTACTTGCTCATTGGCTCTCCCTCATTTTTCTATGAGTGCCAGCACGCGCAGCGGGCTGCCGCTGCCGTTGCGGATCTTGAGCGGCGCGGCGACGACGACGGCGCCGGTCGGCGGCAACTGATCGAGGTTGCGCAGGCACTGCAGTCCGTAGCGGCCCGCGCCGTGCATGTAATAGTGGCAGGGGTAGGGCGGCCGCAGGTGATAGGCCTGGCCGGCGTCGGTACCGATGGATTCGGTGCCGAAGCCGAGGATGTCGCGCTCCTCGACGAGAAAGCGCACCGCGTCCGTGTCCGGCCCGGGCGTGTGCTGCCCGGTCTCGTCGTAGTTCTGGTAGGCGACCGCGTCGGCGCTCTTCTTCGACCAGTCGGTGCGCATCAGCACCCACGAGCGCGGCGCGATGCGGCCGTGCTGCTTCTCCCATTTGACGATGAAATCCTTCGACAGGAGGAAGTCCGCGTCGGAGGCCGCCTGCTTGCTGCAGTCGATGACGAACGCCGGCCCGATGAAGCGCTCGGGCGGAATGCTGTCGACGGCGTTATTCGGCAGATCCTTGCCCGACACCCAGTGGATCGGCGCGTCGAAGTGCGTTCCCGTGTGCTCGCCGCAGGAGAAGTTGTTCCAGTACCAGGCAGGACCGCGCTCGTCGTAATGCGACACCTCCTCGATGCGGAACGGCCACGCCTGCCCCATCTCCGGCGGCAGCGAGATGTAGGGAAACTCGGGCGAAAGCGTTTCCGTCAGATCCACGACTTTGATCTTTCCTGCTGCAAGACCCTTGGCCAGCTGCTCAAGCGCGCTCATGTCAGGTGGAAAGCTCTTTCTCCAAGGCCTTCGGATTGTCGCGCCATCTGGCGAGCCATTCCTGCGCGACATCGCCGGGATACAGGTCCTCCACGCCTTCGCGTAGTGCCTTGACCACGGCATTGGCGAGCGCCGCCGGCGCGATCTTCGGCGGCGGCAGGAGCTGGTTCCATTCGTCGTCGAGCGGGCCGGGAAAGACGTTGATGACGCGCACGCCCGCGGGGCGCATCTCGGCCCGCAGGCAT
>DASXRW010000109.1:0-1764 GCA_036506355.1 Burkholderiales bacterium | reverse complement strand
CCCGAGACCAACGTCTCCTACGGCGACAAGGTGATCGGCACCAACCACACGCTGCCCACGCTCGGCGCCGCGCGCTACACCGGCGGCCTGTGGGTCGGCAAGTTCCTGAAGACCTGCACCTACCAGGAGATCACGCCCGAGGCGGCGGTGAAGGTCGGCGAGTACTGCTCGCGCCTGTGCGCCATAGAGCGCTTCTGGGGCCACAAGGAGCAGGCCGACCTGCGCCTGCGCCGCTACGGCGGCCAGAACGTGGGCCTCGGCGCGAAGAAGGAAACGACTCCGGCGAAGTAATCGGTTTTTTTGGGTCGCCCCCCTGTCAAGGGGGAAGCGAGCGGCTTTTGCGAGCGGGGGGTTTCGTTTTGAATTTCCGTCTGGACAACCGCACCGCCTTCATCACCGGCGCCGGACGCGGCATCGGCCGCGCCTGCGCGATCGCGCTGGCACAAGCTGGGGCCGAAGTCTGGCTCGCGGCGCGCACGCGCGAGGATGTGGAAGCCGCCGCCGCCGAGATCCGCGCCGCGGGCGGCAGCGCGCACGCCGTGGTTTGCGATGTCACGAATTCCGCCGAGCTGCGTAAGGCCATCGCCGCGCTGCCGGTGCTCGACGTCTTCGTCAACAACGCCGGAGCGAACATCCCCGAGCCGTTCATCGAAGTGAGCGAAGCGCATCTCGACCAGCTGCTCGCCCTCAACGTGCGCGCCGCCTTCCTCGCCGCGCAGGCCGCGGCGCAGAAGATGCTCGAGTCGCCCGAGCGCAGGAGCCGCGGCGGCGCGATCGTCAACATGTCCTCGCAGATGGGCCACGTCGGCGCGGTCAACCGCAGCGTCTACTGCCTCACCAAGCACGCGCTCGAGGGCCTCACCAAGGCCATGGCCCTCGAGCTCGCGCCGCACGCGATCCGCGTCGTCTCGGTCGCGCCGACCTTCATCGAGACGCCGCTCTACCGGCGCATGACCGCAGCGAAGCCGGAGTTCGCCCAGTGGGTGCAGGAGCGCATCCCCGCCGGCCGCGTCGGCCAGCCCGAGGAGGTCGCCGCCGCCGTGGTGTTCGCCGCCTCGCCGGCCGCGTCGCTCGTCACCGGCACGAGCCTGGTGGTCGACGGCGGCTGGACTGCGCAGTAGCCGTCATCGTCGTCGTTCGGCGACTCGTTCCATCGACGTCCCGCGATATCGCGCCGCCGCGCCCCGCGCTATAACGGGCGCACCGCTGACGCGGAGAAAGGCGTGGAGACTCATGGAACAGGAACAGCGGCAATACCAGGGCGCCGAGCGGCGCCAGTCGCAGTCGCAGTACCAGGGCGAAGAGCGCCGGAAGCCCACCTCCATCTTCGAAGAGACCACGTGGATTCCCGGCAACGATGGCCCCGAGATGAGCACGCAGGAGCGCAAGGACGAGCAGGCGGAAAGGATCCGGCAGCAGGAAGAGAAGCACCACGACCAGCACTGAGCCGATTTATCGCCTGCGATTTATCGCCGCCCACACCCGCGGCGCGCTCGCCGGCATGTCGAAGTGATGGATGCCGAGCGGCCTTAGCGCATCGACGATCGCGTTCATCACCGAGGTCAGCGCGCCGGCGCAGCCCGCCTCGCCGCAGCCCTTGACGCCGAGGGGATTGGTGGTCGAGGGCACCGGGTGGCTCTGCCACTCGATCGACGTCTTGATGTCCTCCGCGCGCGGCAGCGCGTAGTCCATGAACGAGCCGGTGACGAGCTGGCCCTCCTCGTCGTAGCGCGCGTTTTCCATCACGCACTGGCCGATGCCCTG
>DASXRW010000108.1:0-6991 GCA_036506355.1 Burkholderiales bacterium | reverse complement strand
GCGGACTTCATGGTGCCGGCCGCGCTCGGCACGCAGACCGGCGGCTCGGTGATCCGCCCTGCCGCCTACTGCGGCGCCTACGCCATCAAGCCGAGCTTCGGCGCCATCAACCGCGCCGGCACCAAGTTCCTTGCCGAATCGCTCGACACCATCGGCATCTTCGCGCGCAGCGCCGAGGATCTCGGGCTTTGCCTGGAAGTCCTCACCGGCCGCTCTCCCAGCTCGGCGTCCGGCAAACCGCGCATCGGCCTGTGCCGCACGCCGCGCTGGTCGCTCGCCGATGCTTCCACCCAAAAAAACCTGGAAGACGCCGCACGCCGACTGTCCAATGCCGGGGCGGAGCTGCGCGACTTCGACCTGCCCGCGGGCAGCGACCAGCTCTTCGACCGCCACAAGGTGATCATGGGCTACGAGACGGCGCGCGCGCTCGGCTGGGAGTACCACGAGCACGGGGAAAAACTCAGCGCCACCTTGAAGGCGCGCCTCACGGAAGGCTGGAAAGTGACGCGCGCCGACTACGACGCGATGCGCGAGCACGCGCGCCGCTGCCGGCGAGCGCTGGCCGATGCGATGCGCGAAGTCGATTTCCTGCTCACGCCGAGCGCGCCGAGCGAGGCACCGGCCTCGCTCGCGAGCACCGGCGACCCGGTGTTCAACCGCGCCTGGACGCTCTTCGGCGTGCCCTGCGTGACCTTGCCCTGCGGCAAAGGCGCGCACGGCCTGCCACTCGCCGTGCAGCTCGTCGGCGCGATGGACGCCGACATGGCGCTGCTGGCCTGGGCGCACTGGGCCGCGGGGCGCCTCAGCTAGCGGCGGCCGGCCGCGATCAGCTCGCGGCGGATCTCCCAGAGCTTCGCCTTCACCCGTGCCGCGTTCTCGCGGCCCATGCGAACCAGGATCTTCTGCCCGGCCGAGCGCGTCTCGAGATCGGGGTCGGCGAACTCGTAGAGCACCTTCGCGCGCAGGAGCCTGATCGGGCCGTCCACCTCCGGCGCGCTCAGCAGATCGTCGATCGCCTGCATCAGGCGGTCGTTGAAATACTTGCCGGGATAGCCGAGCTCCTCGTAGGCGCGCTGGAAGAGCGGATAGGCCTTCACATATCCGGAGACCAGCGCGTGCGGCTCGATCAGCTCGACGACGTTCACGTAGGGCGCGTAGCGCGCGAAGTTCGCCGCGTCGAGCGTCATCTCGGCGTCGCTCCCCAGCGCGCCGAGGCTGCCCGGCACCGCGTTCAGCGGCATCACGCGCGTCGGCGCCGTGCGCTGCGGCAGATTGTCGACCGTCGCGACGATGCGGCGCACAAGCTGGTCGTGCATCACCAGATCGGCGAAGGCCTTGCCGCCGATCAGCCCGGCGACCGACTGGCGCATCAGCGAATCGCTGTTCTCGAGCGTCGGCAGCGACGCGGCGGGCTCGCCGGGCGTCTCGAGCGGGTGGCGGATCGCGGGCTCGGCAGCCGGCGGCGGCGCGGACCGCTCGCCCGGCGGCTCGGCCGCCGAGGACTTGGCCGACGGCGCGCTCGCCGGCTCGAGCCAGTAGCGGAAATAGAACGCGCCGAGCCAGGCGACGACGGCGATCGCCGCCACGGCGAACCACGGATTGAAGCTGCGCGCCGGCCTGATGTAAGGCCGGTCGTCCTCTTGCGCGGACCAGTTTTCCACTTGACCCTCCGCGCGATTAGGCAACGCGGGCCCCGCCGAGGTTCCGCTTAGCGGTAAACGATGTCGCTGCGCCGGTTCTCGGACCAGGACGTCTCGTTGTGACCGCTCGCTTTCGGCTTTTCCTTGCCGAAGCTCACCGTCTCGATCCGGTCCTGCGCAACGCCGAGCAGCGTCATGATCTTCGACACGCCATCGGCGCGCCGCTGTCCGAGCGCGACGTTGTATTCGGCGCTGCCGCGCTCGTCGGCGTTGCCCTCGATCACGACCTTGAGCGCCGGACGCGCGCGCAGATAGTCGGCGTGCGCCTCGATGAGCTTCTTGCCCTCGGCGGTGATCTCCGCCTTGTCGTACTCGTAGTACACGCTGCGCTTGCCGGGAATCGCCTTCGCGTCGCTCGCGCTCGCCGCGCTGCTCGTCGATTGCGCCGGCCGCGCCGGCGTCGCCGCCTGCGGCGCGCGCGCCGCGCTCTGCGCGTCGGTCGTGGTTGTGGTGTCCTGCGTCGCCTGCGTCGAGCAGCCGCCGAAGATCGCCGCCGTGGCGACCGCCAGGCCGAGCCGCGCCAGTGTCGTGGTTCTCATCCCTCGCCCCTCCCAGATTGGCAAAGATCCATTATGGCGCAAATTATATTTGCGCAAATGTGATATAAGCGCGCACGTGAAAAAATCCCTGCAGCGCCGGCGCATGCTCGAGGTGCTCGAGCAGTTCCGCATCATCGTCAAGTCGATCCGGCGCCACTACCAGGACGTCGAGCGCCGCGCTCGCTTGAACGGCGCGCAGCTCTGGGCGCTTGCCCAGGTGGCCGAGCAGCCCGGCGCCAAGGTGGGCGAGCTCGCCCGCGCGCTGGCGATCCACCAGTCGACGGCGAGCAACCTGCTGCGCGCGCTCGAGGCGCAGAGCCTGGTCACGCGCGAGCGCCAGGGGCGCGACCAGCGCCAGGTCCAGCTCTTCGCCAGCCGGAAGGGCCTTCAGCTCCTCAAGGGAGCGCCGCGGCCGCTCATCGGCGTGCTGCAGCAGGCGCTATCGGAGCTGCCCGCCGCGCGGCTGCACGCGCTGCACGCCGAGCTCGCTCACGTCATCGCGGCTATGAGGGTGAAGAGCCCGGCCGCGGCGCGTGCCATGCCGCTTTCCGAGATGTAGCGCTAGTTCGGCGCGAAGCAGTAGAGCAGCCCGGCGCCGCCGGAGGCCTTGAGCTGGTCCTGGCTGCAGCCGCGCGAGCCGTGCGAGGAATTCCACGACTTCATGTGGCGCGTGTCCTTCAGCCCCTGGCGGTCGTGATGGCCGACGATCGCCGAGCCGTCGCCGCTCTTCGTCCAGTTGCCGCAGGTAGTGTCGCCGCCCGCGGTCGAGTACATCCCCATCGGATCCGAGCCGGTCAGGATGTCGTGCTCGTTCGGCTTGTCGCCGCGGCCCTTGATTGGCTCGCCTTTCTCGGAGAGCGCGGTCTCCTTCGTGATGTTCGCCTTGTCGGAATGCAGGTCGTTCAGATTTTTCGCCACCACCACGCCCTTCGCGTTGCGCCACGGGCCTTTGCCGACGCGCTCGCGCGCGTTGACGCCGGCGTCGCCGCCCGGCAGCGCGGTGCTGAGATACGCCTTCCAGTTCGCGTGCTTCGAGCCCGCCGCCTTGGCGAGCGCGTTGCAATGCGCGTCCGCGCCCTCGAGTCCGCCGAGATCGGCGCCGTTGCCCTTGCCGACGCTCGTGACGAAAAACGTCATGTCGCCCTTGGATGCTGCTTTGCCTTTCGCCTTGACCTTGTCCTGCGCCTGCGCGGCGCTCATTGCAGTGAACAGAATGCCTGCGGCCACAATCACGTGAAGCTTCATTGACCTCTCCTCTGGATGTGAACTACGGATAGCGAACACTCTGTCGGCTCGATTAATCCAACTTTGCCCCCGAGCGCTTGACCACCGCCGCCCATTTCGGCGTCTCGCGGCGCACCAGCGCGAGGAATTCCTCCGGCGTGCCGCCCTCGATCTCGGTGTCGAGCTGCCGGTAGCGTTCGACCACCGACGGTGTCGCGAGGGCCGCGCGGATCTCGGCAGTGAGTTTGAGCACCACGTCGCGCGGCAGCCGTGCCGGGCCGATGATCCCGCCCCACGCGTTGGTCTCGTAGCCGGGAACACCAGCTTGCGCAATCGTCGGGATGTCGGGGAACGAGGCGGCGCGCTTGGGCGCCGAGACTCCCAGGCCGCGCACGCGTCCCGCCTTCACGTGCGGCCCGATCGAGGGCACGTTGTCGAACATCACCTGGATCTGGCCGCCCATGAGATCGTTGATCGCCTGCGCGCTGCCTTTGTACGGCACGTGCACGATCTCGATCCCGGTCATCGCCTTGAAGAGCTCGCCGCCGAGGTGCCCGGTGGTGCCGTTGCCCGCAGAGCCATTGGTCAGCTTCCCCGGGTTGCGCTTCGCGTAGTCGATCAGTTCCGCCACCGTGCGCACCGGCAGGTTGTTGTTGACCGCGAGCAGGTTGAAGACGTGCAGGCAGTTGGAGACGAGCGTCAGGTCGCGCTCGACGTCGTAGGGCAGCGAGGGAAGGAGCGAGCGGTTGATGGCAAGCGAGACGATGTTGCCGTAGCCGAGCGTGTAGCCGTCGGGCGGCGCCCTCACCACGTCCATGGTGCCGAGGACGAACGACGCGCCGGGCTTGTTCTCCACCACGATGGGCACGTTCATCTGTTGGGAGAGCTGATTGGTCAGGATGCGCATCAGCACGTCGGGCGAGCCGCCCGGCGCCGAGGGAATGATGAAGCGGATCGGCTTCTCCGGATACACGGCATGCGCGGAGAGCGCGACGCATGCGAGCAGGAACAACAGGCGCCGCATGCTCACATTCCTTTGTACGTAGATTCCTGCTCGGGCGGCGCGACGCTCACTTCGCCTTGCAGGCCCGCAGCGGCGGGCCGGTTCTTCGGCGCGGCGAACGCGAGGTGCAGGCCAGCGAACGAGTCCTCCACGGCGAGCACGCTGGCGTTCTTCAGCGTGCGGGAGAGACCCATTTGCGTCGCCGCGCCGCGCGCGAAGTCGACGATCGCGCGCCGCTCGGGATCGATCGCCACCACGGCGACGTCCCACGCCCCTTTGGTCGCCTCCTCCATCAGCCGGTTGACCTGCGGCGATGGCGCATTGCTCGCACAGCCTGCCAGAAGCGCAAGGCTGCAAACCACGGGCGCGATTTTCATCTGCGGCCTCCTCTGGGGCGCTATTCTCGCGCCATGAGCACGGCGATGGCATCCGGCGCGGGCGCCAGCGTGCAGGGACAGGTGGTGCTGGTGCTGCAGGGCGGCGGCGCGCTCGGCGCCTACCAGGTGGGCGTGTACCAGGCGCTGCACGAGGCCGGGCTCGAGCCCGACTGGGTGATCGGCACCTCGATCGGCGCGATCAACGGCGCGCTGATCGCCGGCAACCGGCAGGACGAGCGGCTCGCTCGCCTGGACGAGTTCTGGGACAAGCTGCGCCTGCCGCCGATGCTCGAGCCGAAGTTCGCCGCCACGTTCTGCGGCGTGCCCGCGTTCTTCACGCCGCGCGCGCTTCCCTGGGGCGGCATCTACGCGCCGCTCGGCGTCTATGCCTCCTCCTGGTATCGCACCGAGGCGCTGCAGGAAACGCTCGGCAATCTGCTCGATACCGGGCTCATCGGGCTCAGGGCGCCGCGCCTCACCGTCGGCGCGGTCGGCGTGACGAGCGGCGAGCTGGTGTACTTCGACAGCGCGCGCGAAGAGCTCGAGCTCGAGCACGTGATGGCCTCCGGCGCGCTGCCGCCCGCGTTCCCCGCGATCCGCGTGCGCGGCGAGCCCTACTGGGACGGCGGCATCTACTCCAATACGCCGATCGAGGCGGTGATGGACGACCATCCGCGCCGCGACGCGGTGATCTTCAACGTCAACGTCTGGCAGTCGCAGGGACCGGCGCCCACCTCGATCTGGGAGGTGCTCGGGCGGCAGAAGAACATCCAGTACGCGAGCCGCGCCGAGAGCCACATCGCGCGGCAGAAGCAGATCCACCGCATGCGCCACATCATCCGCAGCCTCAAGCACCTGCTGCCGCCGGAGGCGCTCGACGACCCGGAACTCACCGACCTGACCGCGCACGGCTGCAGCACCACCATGCACGTGGTGCGCCTGCTTGCGCCGGAGCACGACGGCGACGACTACACCAAGGACATCGATTTCACGCCCGACGGCCTCGCCGCGCGGCGCGAGGCGGGCTACGCGGACGCGCGCGACATGCTTGACCGCAGGCCATGGCTAGCGCCGGTCGAGCCGATGGAAGGCGTGATCATCCACCAGAACGCGCCGATGACCGAACGGCTGGCGAAGAGCTGAGCTACGCTTTGTTTTCCATGAAAAGAACCTTTGCCGCGCTCATGCTCGTGCTGGTGGCCTGCAGCCACTTCCAGGATCCCGCCCAGGTCGAAGGCACCATCATCGCGCCGGGCAACTTCAAGGCCGGCTCGGGCGTGATCACCGGCGTCGGCGTGCTGCCGAACGCCAACAAGGGCAAGGCGCAGCCGAGCAGCACCGGCCGGCGTCCCGACCCGAATCTCTATCGCCTCTCGCTGCGCATGGACGCCGGCGGCTTCCAGCAGGTGGACGTCGACAACAACTCGTTCGCCGAGGGCGAAGCGGTCGAGCTCACCAACGACGGCCGCGTCGTGCGCGTGAGCGGCACGAGCCTGAACCGCGCAATTCGTTAACCGGAGGTCATCATGCAACGCTCGTTTCTGGCAGTCGTCTGCGCCCTGATGGCGGTGGTGGCGATGGCAGCGGACTATCCGGCGCCGCGCGAAGCAAGCTGGATCGTGCGCGACTTCCGCTTCCACACCGGCGAGGTGCTGCCCGAGCTGCGGCTGCACTACACGACGGTCGGCGCGCCCACGGGCGAGCCGGTGGTGGTGCTGCACGGCACGACGGGATCGGGCGCGGGACTGCTCACGCCGACCTTCGCCGGCGAGCTCTTCGGGCCCGGCCAGCCGCTCGATGCGAGCCGCTATTACCTCATCCTGCCCGATGCGATCGGCCACGGGAAATCGAGCAAGCCCTCCAACGGGCTGCGCGCCGGGTTTCCCCGTTACAACTACGAGGACATGGTCGACGCGCACCAGCGCCTGGTGAGCGAGCACCTCGGCGTGAAGCGCCTGCGCCTCGTGATCGGCAACTCGATGGGCGGCATGGAGACCTGGATCTGGGCGCAGAAGTATCCGCGCGCGATGGATGTCGCGGTGCCGATGGCGTCGCTGCCGATCGAGATGTCGAGCCGCAACTGGATGACGCGGCGCCTGATCGTCGACTCGATCCGCAACGATCCCGAGTGGATGAACGGCAACTACA
>DASXRW010000107.1:0-3179 GCA_036506355.1 Burkholderiales bacterium | reverse complement strand
CCCCGAATTCGCCATGAGGATCGTCTGGACCATCGCCAAGCGCGAGCTGGTGGCGTACTTCACCAGCCCGGTGGCGTACGTCTTTCTGGTCATTTTTCTGCTCCTAACGGGGTTCTTTACATTCACAGCGGGCAGCTTCTTCGAGCGCGGTGAAGCGAGCCTCGCCGCCTTCTTCGGCTGGCACCCGTGGCTGTACCTGGTGCTCGTGCCGGCGGTCGGCATGCGCGTCTGGGCGGAGGAGCGCCGCTCGGGGACGATCGAGCTGCTGCTCACGATGCCGGTGACGACCTGGCAGGCGATCGTCGCCAAATTCCTGGCGAGCTGGATCTTCCTCGCCGTGGCGCTGGTGCTCACCTTCCCCGCCGTGCTCACGGTGAATGCGCTCGGCGAGCCCGACAACGGCATCATCGTCGCCGGCTACCTCGGCAGCCTATTCCTCGCCGGCGCCTATCTCGCCATCACCTGCATGACCTCGGCGATGACGCGCAACCAGGTGGTCGCCTTCATCCTCTCGGTGGTGATCTGCCTCTTCTTCATCCTCGCCGGTTTCAACCCGGTGACCGATCTCATGGTGCGCTGGGCGAGCCCGGCGGTGATCGACACCGTGGCCGCCTTTTCCGTCGTGACGCACTACGATGGCTTCCAGCGCGGGGTCATCGATACCCGGGATCTGTTTTTCTTCCTGTCGGTGATCGGCTTCGCGCTCTTCGCGACCGGCGTGATCATCCGCGGGCACAGGTCGGGCTGATGCAGAAAAAGTACGAGCACCTCGTCTACTCGGCGATCGGCCTCGCCGCGCTCGCGCTGATCCTGGTCGCCTTCAACTACCTGCTGTCGCGCTTCCCGGCGCGCGTCGACCTCACGGACGGAAAGCTCTACACGCTCTCCGACGGCACCAAAAAGGTCCTGCGCGACCTGCAGACGCCGGTGAAGGTGAAGCTGTACATCTCCCAGGGGGAAAGCGTCCCGGTCCAGCTGCGCAGCTTCGCGCAGCGCGTCGAGGACCTGGTGCGCGAATTCAAGTCGGCCGCGGGCTCGAATCTCATCGTCGAGCGCTATAACCCCCGCCCGGACTCCGAGGAGGAGGACGCGGCGCAGCTCGACGGCATCGAGTCGCAGCAGCTCGTCAGCGGCGAGCAGTTCTACCTCGGCGCCGCGGTGAGCCAGCTCGACCGCAAGCAGACCATCGCCGCCATCTCGCCGCAGCGCGAGCGCCTGCTCGAGTACGACCTGGTGCGCGCCATCGCGCGCGTCGGAGCCGCCGAGCGGCCGAAGATCGGCCTGATGGCCGGACTCCCGGTGCTGGGCGAGAAGTTCAACCCCTTCACGCGGCAGAGCTCCGACCCCTGGGTGCTCGCGGGCGAGCTGAAGCGCGAGTTCGACGTGAAGGAAGTGCCGATGAGCGCGAAGGAGATCGACAAGGACCTGAACGTCCTGCTGCTGATCCACCCGCGCGACATGCCGCCCGAGCAGGAGTACGCGCTCGACCAGTTCGTGCTGAGGGGCGGCAAGCTCATCGCGTTCGTCGATCCCTACGCCTACTTCGACCAGTCGCCGCAGATGCCCGGGGTGCCGCCGCAGCCCTCCAGCTCGAGCCTGCCGGCGCTCTTCAAGGCCTGGGGCGTCGAGTTCGACCCCGGCAAGGTGATCGCCGACGCGGTGTTCGCCTCGGGCGGCGGCGCGCGCTTGACGCCGACGGTGCTGTCGCTCAACCGCACCGCCTTCTCGCGCGACGACGTCGTCACCGGCTCGATCGAGACCCTGCTCTACGCCTTCGGCGGCGCCTTCCAGGTGAAGCCGGTCGAAGGGCTGAAGGTCACCGAGCTCGTGAAGAGCTCGCCCCAGTCGATGCTGGTCGACAACCTGAACGCCACCAAGTCGGGCGACGAGGCCACGCGCGCCTTTAAACCCGGCGGGAAAGCACTCCCCCTGGCGGTGCGGCTCACCGGCAGGTTCAAGACGGCATTCCCGGAGGGTCTTGTCACCGATAAAAAACCCCAGGCGGGGACGCCCACGCTCCGGCAAAGCACGGCGGACAACTCGGTGATCCTGGTCGCCGACGTCGACATGCTGGCCGACGGCGCGGCGGTGGACATCCAGGAGATCTTCGGCCGGCGCATCGTCGTGCCCTCGAACGGCAACCTGGCCTTCGCGCTCGGCATGGTCGAGCAGTTCGCCGCCGGCAACGAGCTGATCTCGCTCAGGAGCCGCAGCTCGGCCTTCCGGCCGCTCACCGTGGTGCGCGAGCTCGAGGCCCAGGCGGCGCAGCAGTACTACGGCAAGATCCAGGCGCTGGAAGACGAGCTGCAGAAAACGAATGCGAAGCTCCAGGAATTGCAGAAGGCTCAGGCCATAGGAGGAGGAGCGGCCGGCAAAGGCGCCCAGATCCTCACCGCCGAGCAGCAGGCCGAGCTGGAACGCTTCCGCAAGCGCGTGGCGGAGACGAAAATCGAGCTGAAGGAAGTGCGCAAGAACCTGCGCCAGGACGCCGAGAGCCTGGTGTTCTGGACCAAGGTGGTGAACATCGCACTCATGCCCATTCTCGTGGCGCTGGCGGGCCTCGGCATCGCGCTCATCCGCCGCCGACGCACCACATGAACGCGCGCGTCGCCATCGTCCTGGTAGTGCTCCTGGCGGTGCTCGGGGGCGGCGCGCTCCTCTACAGCTACCAGGAGCGCACGCGCCGGCCGGAGAACGTCGCCACGCTCGGCCGGGCGCTGCTGAAGGACCTCAAGGTCGCCGACATCGCCGCTATCAAGATCACCGAGCCGAAGTCGACGCTCACTATCCAGCGCAAGGATGACGGCTGGGTCATCGCCGAGCGCCGCGGCTTCCCCGCCGATGTCGCCAAGGTGCGCGAATTCGCGCTCAAGCTGATCGGGCTGAAAGTGGGCCAGAGCGAGCCGATCGGCGACAAGGACCGCGCGCGGCTCAACCTGGACGCCACGGGAACCCAGGTGGAGCTGAACGCCGCCGACGGCAAGCCTCTGGGCAAGCTCATCGTGGGCAAGAAGTACTTCAAGCGCGAAGTCGAGAATCCGGACAAGGCGCAGGCCGACGGCCGCTTCGTCGTCACCCCTGCGGCCTCTGGTGTCGCCCCCGCGGAGGCGGGGGCCCAGGTTGTCTACACCATCTCCGACCCGCTCACGCAGGCGAGCGCCAGGAGCGCCGACTGGATC
>DASXRW010000106.1:0-6573 GCA_036506355.1 Burkholderiales bacterium | reverse complement strand
CAGTACGAAGCCGAGCATCCGGTGGCGCGCACGCATCCCGAGACCGGCCGCAAGTCGCTCTACTTGAGCCGCAGCCACACCATCCGCTTCCGCGACATGACGGAGGAGGAGAGCCGGCCGCTGATCGACTGGCTGCAGGCGCACCAGACGCGGCCCGAGTTCACCTGCCGCGTGCGCTGGGCGCCGGGCACGCTCACGGTGTGGGACAACCGCTGTACGCTGCACAACGCGGTGAACGACTATCACGGCCAGCGCCGGCGCATGCGGCGCCTTACAGTCGGCGCGCAGACTCCCCGCTAGTCCGCAGGAACTCGCGCACCGTCAGCCAGTAGCGCCTGTCCGAGCTGATGCTGCCGTGATCGGCGCGCTCGAAGACAACTGAGGTGACCGGCCCGCGCCACGCCTTGGCGAGCGTCTCGCCGTGGTGCCGCGGGATGACCGAATCGGCTCCGGCGATCAGCGCCAGCAGCGGCGCATCGATCGCTGGCGCCCTGCCGAGCGAATCGAACGGGTGCTTGAGCAGGAGATCGACCAGCACGAACGGATATTGCGCGCGCGCGATGGCGGCGACGCTGTCGAAGGGCGTGACGAGCACCACCGCCGCGACGGGGCGCTGCGAGGCGAGATAGGTGGCCACGCCCGAGCCGAGGCTGCGTCCCATGACGGCGATGCGCTTGCGGTCGACTCCCGGGCGCGCGGCGACCGCGTCGTAGATCGCGAGCGCGTCGCTGAAGAGCGCCTGCTCGCTCGGATCGCCATCGCTTTTGCCGTAGCCGCGATAGTTGAAGAGCGCGAACGAGACCCCGGGTAGTTCACGCGCCTCGAGCGCGAAGCGCGACACTTCCTCGCCGTTGCCGCCGAAATAGATGAGCGCCGGCGCGTCGGTCTTGGCGTCGCCGTTGCGCACGAACCAGCCGTGCAAATGATGCCCGTCGGCGGTGGCGAGCACGATCTCCTCGGCGTCCGGGCGCGCCTTGTGCACGCGAAGCCGCACCTCGTCCGCGAGCGGCTGCGGGAAGAAGATCATGCGGTCCTGCATCAGGTACAGGTAGACCTGGACGAGCACCAGCGCCGCGACGCCGATGCGCAGCGCCGGATAAGCGAGCCGTTTCCAGACGGGTTTAATGCGGGGGTTAAAGCGTGGCCCCCGGCTGGCCCAGTGCCTTCTCGGCGAGCTGCAGCACGATCCAGTCGTAGGCTTCGTCGACCGAGTCGGTGCGGAACACGAGCTCGGTGTCGGTGGAGCTGATCATGCCGTGGCGCGCGAGGGCGTCGAAGTCGACGATGTTCTTCCAGTACTCGGTGCCGAAGAGCACGATCGGCAGGGGCTTCCTCATCTTGCGCGTCTGCACCAGCGTCAGCAGCTCGAAGAGCTCGTCCATCGTGCCGTAGCCTCCCGGGAAGACGAGCACCGCCTTCGCGAGATACGCGAACCAGAACTTGCGCATGAAGAAGTAGTGGAAGTGGAACGAGAGCGCGCGCGTGACGTAGGGATTGTCGAATTCCGGCGCGGGGATCGAGATGGTGAGCCCGACGTTCATGCCCTGCGCCTCGGAGGCGCCGCGGTTGGCCGCTTCCATGATGCCCGGCCCGCCGCCGGTGCACACCACGAAGCGGCGCCCTTCCTCGCCGAGCTGCTTCGACCAGCGCGTGAGGCGCGCGGCAAGCTCGCGCGCCGCCTCGTAGTAGCCCGACATCTTGAGCGCCATGCGCGCGGCTTCGAGGTCGCCGCCACCGCCTTCGGCCTGGCGCACGAGCTCCTCGGCTTCCGCGCGCGACTTGATGCGCGCCGAGCCCATGAACACGACCGTGTCCTCGACCTTGTGATGGTCGAAGCGGCTCTTCGGCTCGAGATACTCCGCGAGCATGCGCAGCGCCCGCGCATCCTTGCTGTTGAGGAAACCGGGGTTGTGATAAGCCTTGGTCGGCTCGCGCGTGGGTCCGGCCATGGCGCTACTTCTTCGGCGCCGGGTGGATGTTGTCCACCCAGTGCACCTCTTCGGGTTTTTCGACCACCGGGATGTCGAGATTGACCACCACCGGCTCCTGGCCGCTGCGGCACAGCACGCACGAGAGCGGCTCGCTGTCGCTCGCGTTGATCTCCTGGTGCGGCACGTACGGCGGCACGTAGATGAAGTCGCCGGGACCCGCCTCGGCGATGAACTCGAGCTTGTCGCCCCAGCGCATGCGCGCTCTGCCCTTCACCACATAGATCACGCTCTCCACCGGCCCGTGATGGTGCGCGCCGGTCTTCGCCTTCGGATGGATCACCACCGTGCCGGCCCAGAGCTTCTCCGCGCCGGTGCGCGCGTTGGTGATCGCCGCGGCGCGGTTCATGCCGGGCGTCTGCGCCGTATTGACGTCGAGCTCGGTGCCTTTGACGACGCGCACGCCGTCGAACTTCCACTTCGGGGCTTCGTGCTTGTGGGCCATGAAGGCGATGTTAACGCCAGTCGAGCAGCACGAGGTTGGCGCGCGCTTTCTTCTCGGTGCGGTCGAGCATCAGCGCGGTCTCGAACTCGCGCCGCGCCTCGGGCTTGCGACCGGCCTGGTAGTAGGCATAGCCGAGGTTGTTGTGGGCGCGGGCGTTCCACGGCGATGAGCGCACGCTCGCTTCCCATAGCGTGATCTCGTCGCGGTAGTCGAGCTGGCGCATCACGCTCGCGCCTGCAAAGAGCAGGCACAGCGCCACCGCTGCGGCGCGCGGGACCTCGATCTGGACCGCGAGCGCGAAGAATAGGCCCCAGCACGCGAGGTAGAGCTGCCGGTCGTTGGCGACGTCCAGGCGCGGCACGATGCTGTTGGTCGGCGCGAGCTGCAGGAAGAACCACAGTATGCCGAACGCGAGCCACGGACGGCGCCGGAGGCTGGCGATGCCGAGCGCAAGCAATGCACTCAATAAAAGCCCTTGAAAAGCCAGCGCGGGTGTCCATTCGGTGAGCGTTGGCAGCGCCGGGTCGATGTTGAGGTCGTGCAGCGCGACGAGGTGCCAGACGAGGTACGAGACGCCGCCGATCTGCGTGAGGAGGTTGTCGCCGAGGCTGCGCTCGCCGTAGCCGTACGCGAGGAGGTCGAAGTAGCGCTGGTTCATGAGCACGACTACCGCGCCCGCCGCGAGCAGCAACCAGTGCGCAGCCTGGCGCTGCACGATCGCGCGCCACGCCGTGCCGCGGCAGAGCTCGATGAGGAGCAGCGCGGCGGGGAGCGTCACGGCGGTTTCGCGCGTGGCCATCGCGAGCACGAAGAGCAGGCAGCTGAGGGTCCAATGGGCGCCACGCAGATAGGCGAGCAGGGCGCCGAGGTAGAAGGTCGCCATTAGCGAGGAGGAACGGCCGCTGATGTAGGTCACCGCCTCGGTCTGCATCGGGTGCAGCGCGAAGAGCAGCGCGGCGAGCAATGCCGGGCTGACAGAATAATTACGGACGTTGTCCGGAATCAAGCGTTTGCCGATGAAGAAAAGCAGCACGGTGTTCAGCGCGTGGAGCGCGATGTTCACGACGTGGAAGCCAAGCGGGCCGGGATCGAGCGTCCAGTTGAGCACATAACTCGCCTTCAGCACCGCGCGCACGCCGGCGCCGGCGCGCTCGGAGAGCGTGCTCCATGAGTGCACCGTCGGGTAATTGACGATGACGTTGTAGTCGTCGAAGTGGAACGGGCCGATGAGCGACGGCAGATAGGCCATCACTGCGACCGCCGCGAGCAGCGCTATCGGGTTCACATCTGCGGGTGGAACTCGAAGGCGCGGTCGAGGACGCCGGCCGCGTTCCACCAGCGGTTGCGCGCGTTGAGCAGCACCAGCACGACGCGCACGCCCTTGCGCTCGGCGATCGCCACAAGGCAGTTGCCGGCGCGGCCGGTCGAGCCGGTCTTCACGCCGATCGCGCCCTCATAGCGGCCGATGAGCGCGTTGGTGGTGGTGAAGTGGAACTTGCGCCGCCCGTCGGTGGTGGCGATGCTCACGCGCTCGCTTCGCGCGAGGCGCGCGAACTCGGGATGCCGCATCACCTGCTCGGCGAGCCGCGCGAGATCCGCCGCGGTCGAGTACTGGCCGTGGCGGTCGTGGCCGCAGGGATCGACGAACTGCGTGTCGCGCAGGCCGAGCGCGGCGGCGCGCTGGTTCATGCGCGGGACGAAGCTGACGCCGAAGTGGTCGGCGATCGCGCGGCAGGCGTCGTTCGCCGAGCGCACGATCGTCGCCGCGAGGAGATCGCGCACGCGCAGCTGCTCGCCCGCCTTGAGGCCGATGCGGCTGCCGGACTCGCGCGAGGCGGCGCGGCTCACGGTGACCACCTCGTCCAGGCGCCCGGCTTCGAGCGTGACGAGCGCGCTCATCATCTTGGTGAGGCTCGCCGGCGCCATGCGCAGCTGCGGATTGCCCGCCCAGATGACGAGGCCATCGCGCTTCACCAAGTACGCATCGGCGACGCGCGGAAAGCGATCCTCCACCGCGTGGGCGGCCCACGCGGTGAGGAGGACGGCGATGAGGGCTACCTGCCGAATAGGCCTTTGAGCTTGTTGACGCCCTGGGTCACGCCCTGGGTCACGCTCTCGGTGATCTGCGCCTTGGCGTCCTTCTTCTGCGCGGGCTTGTCCTCGTCTTCCAGGTCGCTCTTGGCGACGACGAGGCCGCAGAACTCGGTGTACTTGTCCTTCACTTTCGAGGTGTAGCCGCGCCCGGCGCAGTGCGCCACGGCGATCGGCTTGGCCTCGACCGGACAGAAGCGCCCGAGGAAGGCGAGGTTTTCGGTCTGCGCCGCGCGCGGGCAGAACGAGGCCTTGAGCGTGGCGCTCGAGAGCTTGCACGTCGCCGCCCCGTCCTCGCTGCCTTTCGCCTTCGTGAAGCCCTCCATCGTCTGGTAGCGTTTGCAGTATTCGGCGGCGTTCGCCATGCAGGCCGTCGCTGAGCGCTTGGAGTGTTCGCTTTTCAGCTGCGAGGCGCACGCCTCAGCGTGCTCCTTGCCGCTGTTGCAGCGCTCGTACAGACCCAGCTTTTTGACTTGCATGGTTTCGACTGCCTCTGCGCACTCCTTGATCTGATCGTCTTGCATCTTCGCGAGCATTGCCGCGCTCTGCGCCTGGCTGCGCTCGATTTGGGCGCTCGTGGCCGCCATCTCGGCGTCGCGCTCCTTTTGCGCCTGCTTGGCATCGCAACTGCCGACCTTGCGGCCGTTCATGGTCATGGTCATCTCGCCCTGGCGCGAGGTCATCTTCATCGTGCCCTTGTACTCGGTGCGCGCGGCGTTGTACGTAGTGTCCATGACCGCGTCGCCTTCGGGACAGCTCATGGCCATGTGGACGCTGTTGCCCGACTGCTTGAGATCCGTGACCTTGCACTTGTCATTGCCCTGCGTCATCGCCTTCTTCTGGTCGCCCTTCTCGGTGCACACCTGCGCGGTGCGCGCGCCCATGCCGGCCGGCATGCCGGGCATGTTCATCTGCGAGGTTATTTCCCAGAGCTCGTCGTTGCCCGCCGCGCCGGCGCCCGACATGCTGGCGCAGGCGAGCGCAAGGCATGCGCCGCGAAGAATGCGTGTCATGGTGCTTCCTCCCCCTTTATTGAAGCCCGTATCCATTATGACGTAGGCTCGCAGCATGCTGGACGTTGTTTTTCGCGGCGGGCGAGTCTACGACGGCAGCGGTAGTAAATCTTTCACTGCCGACGTCGGGATAAGGGACGGCAGCATCACCGTCGTCGGCAGGACAGCCGAGGCCGCACGACGGACGCTCGACGCCGATGGCCTCGCGCTTATGCCCGGGATCGTCGATGTGCACACGCACTACGACGCGCAGATCACCTGGGACCCGACGCTCTCGCCGTCGGTCGCGCTCGGCGTCACGACCGCGGTGATGGGCAACTGCGGCTTCGGCATCGCGCCCTGTCCGCCGCCGCTGCGCGAGACGCTGCTCCGCAACCTGTCGGTGGTGGAGGGCATGGACGTCGACGCGCTCCTCGCCGGCACGCGCTGGGAGTTCGAGACCTTTCCGCAGTACCTCGAGATGCTCGATCGCCAGCGCCCGCAGGCGAACGTCGCGGTGCTGGCGCAGCATTCGACCATTCGCAATGCGGTGATGGGCGAGGACGCATCCACTGTGGCGGCGCCGACCGGCGCGCAGTTGGCGGAAATGCAGGCGCTGGTGGCAGAAGCGATGGACGCCGGCGCGGCGGGGTTTGCATCGTCGTTCTCGCCGAACCATAGCGGCTGGGGCGGACGGCCGATGCCCTCGACGATCGCGAGCGACGAGGAGCTTCGCAGCCTGGTGGGTGTGCTCGGCACCAAGGGCCGGGGAATATTTGTGATGGCGACCGGCCCGCGCGCCACGCCCGAGTTCATGGAATCGCTCGCCGCGGAGACCGGGCGGCCGGCGTTCATCGTCACGGTGCTGACGATGTACAACCGCGCGCAGCCCGGGTGCGCGCTCGAGATGTACGAGCGCTGCGCGCAGGCGAAGGCCCGCGGGCACGAGGTGTACATCCACGCCAACTGCCAGCCGCTCTCGTTCGACTTCACGCTGCGCGAGCCGTATCTCCTTTACTCGCACGACGCTTTCGATCGCGTGAAGGCCGCGCCACCG
>DASXRW010000105.1:0-4670 GCA_036506355.1 Burkholderiales bacterium | reverse complement strand
CGGCTGCGCGCTTCCTGCGTGGCGAATTCTGGCAACGCGAAGATCTCGGGCTTGCCGATGATGCCGAGGAACGCCTTCCACTGCTTATCGTTGTAGATCAGCGCGCAGACGTAGCCGTCCTTCGTCTGGTAGGGGCGCCGGTCCGGGGCGAGGATGCGGTGGTAGCCGGGCTCACCGTGCTGCGGCTCGTAGGTATAGCCGCCGAGGTGATCGCCGAGCACCATCTGCAGCAGGTGCTCGAACATCGGCACGTCGATGCGCTGTCCCTTGCCGGTCTTCTCCCGGTAGTAGAGCGCCGCGCTGACCGCGCCCGCGACCTGCTGCCCGACCGAGCGGTCGGCGACGATCATCGGCGCGTAGCGCGGCTCGGCGGCGCCTTGCTTCTGCAGCAGCCAGGGCAGGCCGCAGGCACCCTGGATCAGGTCATCGTAGGCGGCCTTGGCGGCGTAAGGCCCGCGCTGGCTGTAGCCGAAGCAGCCGACATAGATGATGCGCGGATTCACGCTGCGCACGTCTTCGTAGGAAAGGCGAAGGCGGCCCATCGCCTGCGGGCGGATGTTGTACACCAGCACGTCGGCGCGCTTCGCGAGCGCGAGGCAGGCCTCGCGCGCGAGCTGCTGCTTGAGATCGAGCACGACCGAACGCTTGTTGCGGTTGGTGTTGAGGTAGATCGTGCCCATGCCTGGATTGCGGAACGGCCAGGCGTAGCGCATGACGTCGCCGCCGGGCGGCTCGACCTTCACGACGTCGGCGCCGAAGTCGGCGAGGATCTGGGTCGCGTAAGGCCCCATCACCACCGTAGTGAGGTCCAGGACACGCACGCCGGAGAGGGGACCCATAGGGGGATCTGAAGGGGGCGAATATGCCCCCTTTCCTTTCTTACTCGGGTTGGATATTCGCGAGCTTGACGAGCTTCGCCCAGTGCGCGATCTCCGACTGGATGAAGCGCGCGAACTGCGCCGAATCCATCGGCGCGACGTCGGTGCCGATGGTGGCGAATTTCTCCTTGACCCCGGGCTTCGCCAATCCCCTGGCCGCGGCGTCGTGCAGCCGCTGCACGATTTCCGGCGGCGTCTTCGCCGGCGCCACGAGCCCGAACCAGGCGATGAGCTCGTAGCCCGGCAGCGCTTCGGCGATCGCGGGCAGATCGGGCGCGAGCGGCGTACGCTTCGCCGAAGTCACCGCGAGGCCGCGGAGCTTGCCGCCCTTCGCCTGCGCGAGCGCATTGCCGAGATCGACAAAGGTGAAGGCGAGCGAGCCGCCCATCGTGTCGGTGATCGCCTGCGGGATCCCCTTGTACGGCACCTCGACGACGTCGAGCTTGCCCATCGATTTGAGCATCGCGAGCGACACCTGGGAACCCGAGGAGCCGTAGCCCGCGGAGAGCTTGCCCGGCTGCGAGCGCACATGGGCGAGGAAGCCTTTCAGGTCCTTGGCAGGGAAATCAGGGCGCACCATCAGCATGAAGGAGGTCGTGCCCAGGCGAAGGATGGGTGCGAAGTCCTTCACCGGGTCGTAATTCAATTTTTTGAATAGGCTTACGTTCGCCGCTTGCGGCGTATTGGTCGTCGTCAAGAGCGTGTAGCCGTCGGGCGCTGCCTTCGCCACCTCGGCCGCCGCAATCGCGCCTTGTGCGCCCGGCTTGTTCTCGACCACGAAAGGCTGACCGAGCGCTTCCTGGAGCTGGGCGCCGGTCAGGCGCGCCACCTGGTCGGTCGCGCTGCCGGCGGGGAAGGGCACGATGAGCTTCACCGGACGTGTCGGATAGTTCTGCGCCGCAACGGCAGTGCAGACGAAAAGCAGGAGCGATGCGAACCATTTCACGGGCACCTCCTAGGAGTTCAGCTTGGCGAGCAGATCGCGCGTCTTCGCCGGGTCGGTGTTGCGCAGCACGCGCTGCGCGAGCGCCTGCACCTCGGTAAGGTTGGTGCGCAGGATGCGCTCCTTGATCGCCAGGAGCTGCGACGGGTGCATCGAGAAGTTGCGCAGCCCGAGGCCGAGGAGCAGGCGGGTGAGCTGAAGGTCGCCCGCCATCTCGCCGCAGACCGCGATCGGCATGCCGCCGCGCGTGGCGGTCTGGATCGTGTTGGCGACCAGCGTGAGAACCGCAGGATGCAGAGGATCGTACAGATGTGCCACCGCGTCGTCGGTGCGGTCGATGGCGAGCGTGTACTGGATCAAGTCGTTGGTGCCGATCGACAGGAATTGCAGGCGCCGCATGAAGATCGGCAGGGCGAGGGCCGCCGCCGGAATCTCGATCATGCCGCCGACCTGGACGGCGCGGTCGTAGGGCTGGTCGCGCTCCTCGAGCTGCTGCTTCGCCTGGGCGATGAGTACCAGCGTCTGGTCGATCTCGTGCGCGTGGGCGACCATCGGCAGGAGGATCCTCACCGTGCCGTAGTGCGAGGCGCGCAGGATGGCGCGCAGCTGGGTGAGGAACATCTGCGGCTCGGCGAGGCAGAAGCGGATGGCACGCAGACCCATCGCCGGGTTGGGCATGGTGTGCGCGCCGTCGCCGCCGTTCATCGCCTTGTCGGCGCCGACATCGAGCGTGCGCAGGATCACCGGCCGGCCCTTCATCGCCTCGGCGACCTGCCGATACGCCTCAAACTGCTCTTCCTCGCCGGGCAGGTCCTTGCGGTTCAGGAACATGAACTCGGTGCGAAACAGGCCCACGCCTTCGGCGCCGGCATCGAGCACGTCGGCGGCGTCCTGCGGCAGCTCGATGTTGGCGTAGAGCTCGATCGGCGTGCCATCCAGCGTCGCGGCGCGGGTTTTCTTCAGCCGTTTAAGGCGCTGGCGCTCCGCCTTGAGGTCCGCCTGGCGCTCGCGATATTCGGCGAGCACCACCGGGTCGGGGTTGACGACGAGCAGCCCGCGCTCGCCGTCGACGATCAGGAGCTCGCCTTCGCTGATCGTCTGGAAGGCGTGGTGCAGGCCGACGATCGCCGGGATGGCGAGCGAGCGCGCGACGATCGCGGTGTGCGAGGTGACGCCGCCGACATCCGTGACGAAGCCGCCGTAGCGGTGGCGCTTGAAGAGGATCATGTCGGCGGGCGAGAGATCGTGCGCTACCACGATCAGCTTCTGCTCCTCCGACACCGCGGGCTCGGCGATGGTCTGCGCGCCCATCAGCGCCTTCAGCACGCGCTCGACCGCGTGCTGGACGTCGGCCTTGCGCTCGCGCAGGTAGGGATCGTCGATCTCCTCGAAGCGCTCGACCAGGCGCTCCATCTGCTGCACCAGCGCCCACTCGGCGTTCGAGCGCCGCGTGCGGATCAGCTCGCGCGGCACCACCGCCAGCGCCGAGTCGTTGAGGATCATGCGGTGCAGATCGAGGAAGGCCTCGAACTCCTTCGGCGCGTCGGGCGCGATGTGCGCCTTCAGGTCCACTAGCTCCTGCTGCGCGGTCTGCATCGCGCGGTCGAAGCGCTCGAGCTCCGATTCGATCGCCTCGGGCGCCACCTCGTAGTGCGCGACTTCCAGCCGCGCGGTCGCCACCAGGTGCGCATAGCCCACCGTGATGCCGCCGGACACGGCATGGCCGTGCAGGACGAAGTTCACTCGCCCTCCCCGAAGCGCTCGGCGATGAGCTTCGTGAGCGCGGCGAGCGCGGCGTCGGCATCGGCGCCTTCGGCCACGATCTTTATCGTTGAGCCCTTGCCGGCGGCGAGCATCATCACGCCCATGATGCTCTTCGCGTTCACGCGCCGGCCGCTGCGCGAGAGCCAGATCTCGCTCTGAAAGCCGCTCGCGATATGCGTGAGCTTGGCGGCGGCGCGGGCATGCAGGCCGAGCCGGTTCACGATTTCCGCCTCGATGCTAGGCATCCAGGCACCGATCCGAGTTCATGTGCACGACGCCCTCGGCGCCGCCGGACAGCGCGCGCTTCACCGCCGCCCCGAGCGAGCCATTGCGGCTCGTCAGCACACGCAGCAGCATCGGCAGCGACACGCCCGAGACGCCCTCCACCTGCCCGTCGTTCAGCAGGCGCGACACCACGTTGCCGGGAGTCGCGCCGAAGATGTCGGTGAGCACCAGCACGCCGTCGCCGGCGTCGAGCTGCTCGAGGAGCTCGCGCGCGCGCAGCACGAGGTCGTCCGGGTCGTCCTGTCGCCAGACGGAGAGCGTCATCACCTGCTGCGGCGCGCCGCCGAGGATCTGGTTCGCGCTCGCGAGCAGTGCCGTGCCGATCTCGCCGTGGGTGACGAGCAGCACGCCGATCATTGGAGTCTGGCTTCGAGAGCGCTGATGAAGGTCCCGGCGACGTCGAAGCCGCTCTGATCCTGGATCTCGCGGAAGCAGGTCGGGCTGGTGACGTTCACCTCGGTGAGCCAGTCGCCGATGATGTCGAGCCCCACCAGCAACAATCCGCGCCTCGCGAGCGTCGGCCCCAGCGCGGTTGCAATTTCGCGCTGGCGCGCCGAGAGCGGCTTGGCCACGCCGCGCGCGCCGGCGGCGAGGTTGCCGCGCGACTCGCCGGGCTTGGGAATGCGCGCGAGGCAGTGCGGCACCGGCGCGCCATCGATGATGAGCACGCGATGGTCGCCCTGCGTGATTTCCGGGATGTAGCGCTGCGCCATCACCATGCGTTCGCCGCCCTGCGCCATGATTTCCACGATCACGTTGCGGTTCGGATCGTCGACGCGCACGCGGAAGATGTTCTCGCC
>DASXRW010000104.1:0-4854 GCA_036506355.1 Burkholderiales bacterium | reverse complement strand
GATCGCGGTGAAGCCGGCGGCGTAAGGCGGGAGATGCACCGCCTTGACGCGCGGCGAGATGTGGCGCGCGAAGCGCTCGAGCAGCGGCTCGCGCGTGATCATGTTGCCGACGCTGACGTGCTCGTAGCCGCCGCCGTTCATGGTCTGGAAGATCGGTTGCTTGCGGTGCGTGATGGCGGTGATGCGCGCGACGTGCTTGGGATCGGCGCCCGAGTAGTGCCCGGTGAACTCCGCCATCGGCCCTTCCATCTCGCGCACGCCGGCGAGCACTTCGCCTTCTATGACGATCTCGGCGGTCGCCGGCACCATCACGTCGCAGGTCTGCGCGCGCACCACCGGGATCGGCGCGCCGCGCAGCGCTCCGGCGATTTCGTACTCGTCGCCGTCGTAGCGGAAGGCGCCGGCCATCATCACTACCGGATCAGGCCCGATCGCGACGCAGAACGGCAGGTTCTTGCCTTGCGGCTCGATCTTGTCGAAAAACGCCTTGATGTGCCGCCAGAGGTTCATGCTGATGCCGGCGCGGTCCGGGGCGTAGATCTGCATGCGGTTGTAGGACAGGTTGTGGCGCCCACTCTCCGGATCGCGTGCTATTGCCACGCCCGCGGTGATGAAGGGGCCCGCATCGAGCGGCGAATGCGTCGGGATCGGCCAGCGCCCGAAGTCCGGCTTCTTGTCCACCACCTCCTGGCACGGCGCGGCGCCTTTGTGCGGCTGCGGCTTCAAGGGCTTTTGCGTGGCCTGCGCCATGCGCGCCTGCACCTCGCTCATCTCGCAGCCAAGCGCGAGGGCGATGCGTTTCGGCGAGCTGAGCAGCCCGCCGACCACCGGGATGTCGAAACCCTTCACGGCGTGGAAGTACGCCGCTTTCTCGGCGCGCTCGCAGGCGCGCAGCACCGCGCCCAGCTCGCGCACCGGGTCGACCGGTTTCCTTATTTCATAGACTTCGCCCGCTCGCCGGGCGGCGTCCAGGAAGCTGCGCAGGTCGTTGATGCTCATGCGCGCATATCCATGCCGCGGGTTGCCCAGCCGGTCATGCGCCGCTCGAGAACGGCGAACACTTCGTACATCGCGATGGCCATGACGCTGATTACCACAAGCCCGGCGAAGACGAGCGGCATGCGCATCTGGGAGCCGGCGGACATCATCAGGTAGCCGATGCCTTCGTTGGAGGCGATGGTCTCGGACACGACCGAGCCGATGAACGCGAGCGTGATCGCCACCTTGAGCGAGGCGAAGAAATAGGGCAGCGAGCGGGGCAGCCCGATCTTCAGCAGCACGTCTTTGCGGCTCGCGCCGAGGGCGCGCAGCACGTCCTCGAGCTCGGGCTCGATGGTGGCGAGGCCGGTGGCGACGTTCACGGTGATCGGGAAGAAGCAGATCACGAAAGCCGTCAGGATAGCCGGCACGGTGCCGATGCCGAACCATACGACCAGCACCGGCACCAGAGCCGCCTTCGGGATGCTGTTGAAGCCGACCATCAGGGGATAGAGCGCGGTGTACATGAAGCGCGAAGACCCCACCGCGATGCCGAGCAGCATGCCGACCGCGACGCCGAGCGCGAATCCCGCCATCGTGGTCCACAAGGTCTGCAGCGCATGCCCGGAGATCGGCCCGGCGTACTGCTTGAGCGACACGAGGATCGCCGAAGGCGCGGGAAAGATGAAGTCGGAGACGTGGAACCCGCGGCAGATGATCTCCCAGATGAGCACGATGGCGGCGAGCAGCAGCCACGGCGACCAGGTCTCGAGCGTGCGCTTGCGCTTGGCCAAAGGTCAGATCGAGCGGATGCGGCCGATGTGCTCGCGCAGCTCGCGCACGATCTCGGCGAAATGGTCGCTGTAGGTCACCTCGAGCTCGCGCGGCCGCGGCAGGTCGATCGCGCGACGCGCGAGGATCCGGCCAGGGCGCTTGCTCATCACGTAGACCGTGTCGGCGAGGAAGGTCGCCTCGCGCAGGTCGTGCGTCACCAGCACCACGGTGAAGCGGTGGCGCGTCCACAGGTCGCGCAGGATGCACCACAGCTCCTCGCGCGTGAACGCGTCGAGCGCGGCGAACGGCTCATCGAGCAGCAGGAGCTTCGGCTCGTGCACCAGGGCGCGGCAGATCGACACGCGCTGCTGCATGCCTCCGGAGAGCTCCCAGGGGAAGCGGTGCTCGTAGCCCTCGAGCCCCACCGAGCGCAGGAGCTCGATACCCTTTTGCGCGTACTTCGCGCGCTCGCGCTTGAAGCTGGAGCGGTAGGGCTCGACGATCTCGAGCGGCAGCAGCACGTTGTCGAGCGCCGTGCGCCATGGCAGGAGCGTCGCGTTCTGGAACGCCATGCCGACAATCTTCAGCGGCCCGGCGACCTCGCGCCCGTCGACCATGACGCCGCCCTTGTTCGGCGGCCGCAGGCCCGAGCAGAGCTTCATGAAGGTCGACTTGCCGCAGCCGCTCGGCCCGACCATGGCGATGAACTCGTGCTGCTGCATCGAGAGCGTCACGTCCTCGATGGCGTTGCCGGTCACATCGTCGTACGCGAGATCGACGTGGTCGACCTCGACGAAAGCTTCGGGCATGCGCGAAGTATATTGCTACCGCTTCGCGCGCTCCTGAATCGCGCGCCAGACGCGCTCGGGCGTCGCCGGAAGCTCGAGGTGCTCGATGCCGAGCGCATCGCAGATCGCATTGGTCACTGTCGCGAGCGCGGGCGTCGTGCCGCCTTCGCCGCCGCCGCGCAGCCCAAGCGGATGGCTCGCTGCCGGCACTTCGCTCAGATCGGTAGTGAACATGGGCAGCATGTCGGCGCGCGGCATGGCGTAATCCATGAAGCTCGCCGACTCGAGCTGGCTCGTTTCCGGGTTGTAGGCGAGCCGCTCCCACAGCGCCTGGCCCACGCCGGCGGCGATGCCGCCGTGCGTCTGGCCGTGCAGGATCAGCGGATTCACCGCCCGGCCGACGTCATCCACCGACGTATAGCGCACGATCTCGACCACGCCGGTCTCCGGATCGATCTCCACCTCGCATACCGCGCAGCCGAAAGGATAGGAAGGCAGCGGCGTCGTCTCGTCATGACTGCCGTCGAGCGGCGCCAAATCAAACAGACCGATGGAGCGATCCGTCCCTTTCACCGTGAAGCGGCCGCGCGCGAACTCGATGTCGGCGGCCGCCGCCTCGAGCTTCTCGGAAGCGGCCTGCCGCCCCTTCTCGACGATCTGGTCGCAGGCCCGCGCCATCACCACTGCGCCCATGCGCAGTGAGCGGCCCGAGTGCGTACCGCCGCCGACCGGCGCGAGATCGGTGTCACCCGTGAGGAGGTTGACCTGCGCGAGCCCGACGCCGAGCCATTCGGCGATGAGCTGGGCGAAGCTCGTCTCGTGCCCCTGCCCGGAGGAGATCGTGCCGAGCACGACATCCACGCGCCGCTCGGGACGCACCGTGATCTCGGCGCGCTCGCGCGGCATGCCGGTGTTGAGCTCGATGTAGTTGCCCATGCCGATGCCGCGCAGGCGGCCGCGGGCGCGCGCTGCGGTTCGTCTCTGCTCGAAATTTTTCCAATCGGACAGCTCCAGCGCGCGCGCCTGAGTGGCGGCGTAGTCGCCGCTGTCGTACACCAGGCCCTGCGGGTTCCTGTAGGGGAAGGCCGAGACCAGGTTGCGACGGCGCAGCTCGGCGCGATCGAAGCCGTGGCGCTTCGCGGCGATGTCGATCAGGCGCTCGATGACGAACATCACCTCCGGCCGGCCGGCCGCACGGTAGGGCGACGTGGCCATTGTGTTGCTGAACACGGCGCGCGCGCGGATCGCCGTGCACGGCAGGCGGTAGACGCTCGTCGAGACGCCGACGCCTTTGGTCAGCGGCACATAGGACACCGCGTTCGCGCCGACGTTGCTGGTGTTCACCGCGCGAAACGCGAGGAAGTTGCCGTCGCGGTCGAGCGCGAGCTCCGCGTGCGAGGCGAGGTCGCGCGCGTGATCGTCGGTGAGAAAGGCCTCCTGTCGGTCGGCGCGCCACTTCACCGGGCGGCGCAGGCGGCGCGCCGCCCAGGCGACGAGCGGGATCTCGGGGTAGAGGTAATTGCGCGTGCCGTAGTTGCCGCCGACATCGCGCGCCACGACGCGCACCGCGGCGTCGGGTACGCCGAGTGTCGCCGCCAGATCGGCGCGATAGCGCTGCACGCCGCCCGAGGTGACGTAGGCCGTGTAGCGGCCGCTCGCTTCGTCGAAGGCGCCGAGCGCGGCGCGCAGCTCGAGCGGCACACCGGTGACGCGGTTCACCGCGGTGTCGAGCCGCACGACGTGCGCTGCGCGCCGGAACGCCGCGTCGACGGCGGCGGCATCCCCGACGTCCGCGTCGACGCAAAGATTCGAGCGCATGCTGTCCCAGACGCGCGGCGCGTCGGCCGAAGCGGCGGCGAGCGTCGCGCTGACCGCAGGCAGCGGCTGGTAGTCGATCTCCACCTGCTCGGCCGCATCGCGCGCCGCCATGACCGTCTCGGCGATCACGACCGCGACGACTTCGCCCACGAACAGCGCCTTATCGGCGGCGATCGCCGCGCAGGGCGGGATGTAAAAGGCGGAACCGTCGCGATTCTTGAGCGAGACTTCGTGCGGGTTGACGGTGACCGGTTTGTGCGGAATCGGCCCAATGCCGTCTCGCGCTGCATCACGCGCCGTGAGCACGGCTAGCACGCCGGGCATGGCGGCAGCCCGCGCGGTCGAGATGCTCTGGATGCGTGCATGCGCATGCGGCGAGCGCACCATGGCGGCATAGGCTTGGCCGGGAAGCTGGAAGTCGTCGCTGTAACAGCCCTTGCCGGTGAGGAAGCGTTCGTCTTCCTTGCGCGGCACCGCGCTCCCGATGCCCTGCGGG
>DASXRW010000103.1:0-5546 GCA_036506355.1 Burkholderiales bacterium | reverse complement strand
GACCGCGCAGCGCGACAAGGTGAAGAACTGCAACCGCCGCGCAGAAGGCCGCAGGCTGCACGGCGAGGAAAAGGCGAAGTTCGTCGCCGGCTGCCTGGACGGCTCGGCGCCGGTGGGCGGCTAACGCGGCTTCGCCGCGGGTCCTAATCTTGCCCGTTCGGCTCAAGGAGGGCACCGCCCATGGCCGACCGTGCTCCCAGCACGAAGATCCTGTTTGCGGTTACACCGGATACCGTCGGGGAGCGGCTACGGCACGTTCTCACGGGCCACGACGTGATCTCCGTCCGGACGGGCGATGAAGCCCTTGGGTTGTTGCATCGCGATAAGTTCGGCATGGTGATCATCAGCGTGCATTTCGACGAATCGCAGATGTTCGCCTTGGTGCAGGACATCAGAGCGCACGCGAAGTACCGCAAGGTGCCTATTTTGTGCGTCCTGGGCATGCGACATCAGCTGCTTTCCGATATCGCGATCCAGGGCCTGGACCACGCGATCAAGGCGATGACCGCCAACGGCTTTCTGGACCTCCAGCATTTCGACGACGACGACGAGGGAAATGCTCGCATCCGGCGCATCGTGGACTACCTGATCCTGATCGACGGCGATTTGCAGCACATTGCGCGCGTGAAAAACGACTCGGCGTCTCATGTCCCCGAACGTCGGCGCGCGGCCGGGGCTTAATGGCGCGCGAGCTTGCGCGCCTGAATTTCCAGCCAGTCGAGCGCGCGCGCGGTGACGTGCGATTCCTCCGCCATCAGCAGCACGCCGGCCGCGATCACCAGCAAGCCCGGCCCCGGTAGCGGCAGCAGCACTACACCGGCGAGCCGGGCTGCAATGGCTGTTCCCGGAACAAAACTTGCGGTCAATCGCGGCGTCATGGAAACGCCGCTGCCGAGTCGCATTCAGATCGAGCCGGTCGGGCGCGGCCGCTCGTCGATGGGCGCGCCTGCGCCCGCGTTGATGAGCTTCGCGGCCTACTGCCGGCTGCTCGAGCAGTTTCCGGCGTCGAGCGAGATCGAGCTCTCCGCGCCGGTCGATCCTTTGCTGCACCCGCGCTTTTTCGACATGGTGCGCCATGCCGCGGCGCACGGCCTGCGCGTCTCGGCGCGCAGCACGCTCGTCTCGCTCAGCGACCGGGCGGCAGAGGATTGCGTAAAAAGCGGGCTTTTCCGGCTGCAGGTGGCGCTCGAGCCCCCACGGCCGCGGCTCGCGAACGAGATCCGGGTCGCCGTGCCCTTCAGCCGTGCTTTGCGCAACGTGACGCGCCTCGTCGCGATGAAGCGGCGCCTCGCCTCCGCCGCGCCGCGGCTTGAGCTCCTCGATATCGCGACGCGCAGCAAGCTCGCGCAGCTGCCCGAGCTGGTGCGCGTCGCGCGGCAGCATGGCGCGGACTCGGTGTGCGTCATCGACATCGCGGAAAACGCGCCCGCGACAGGGTTGATGCGCAGCTTCATCGAATGCGAAAGCCTGCGGGGCGAGGCGCTAGCGGTGGTGGAAAAGAGCTTCGCGGAGACGCGCGCCGTCGCCGACGCGCTGGAAATCGGCTTGCAGCTTCCGAGCCTGCAGGCGCGCCAGCGCTGCCAGCGCCCGTGGCAGGGCGCTTACATCAACGTGGGCGGACAGGCGACGCCGTGCGCGATGTCGCAAGCACCGATCGGCGACATGGCGCGCGAGGGCGTCGCGCGCGTGTGGAACGGCGACGCCTATGGCGCGTTCCGCGAGCGCCTCGCCTCCGACAATCCGCCGTCGCCCTGCAAAGGCTGCGCGCTCTACCGATGAAGCCAAAACGACTGCGCTTTGGCGATCCGCTGCCGCGCCGCAGGAAATGACGGTGCGCGCCATGCGAGTGCGTCATGCCGGCATGCTGCTGGGCTTGGGTCTCGGCGCGTTCTTCGAAGGCATCCTGCTGCATCCGATTGCAGGATTCTTCTACTTCGTCGCCTGGGCCGTCGTGCTCGGCGGCGTGCTGATGCTGTGGAGCGCGGTGCGCGGTCCCGGCCCGCTGCCTTCCGGGCGCGTGTTCGTCGGTCACTTCGTCATCGGCTGGGGCATCTTCAACATGCTCGAAGGCCTCGCGCGCCACGACCTGCGCCACGAATGGCTGATCTTCGCCACCGGGATGGGCTTCGCGCTGCTTGGCGTGATGCTGCTCTGGACGCGCGTCGAGCCGATCATCGAGCGGCGCTCGGGCTACGACCGGCGCTCGGGCTCGCCCGTCCGCTGATTAATGCTCCGCGAGGAGTGATCCCCAGCCGGGGATCTTGTCCTTGATGCCGTACTGGCGCAGCGCATACCAGTAGGTTGCGGTGTTGATGGCGATCACCGGCTTGTCGAGCCAGAACTCCGCCATCGCCGCCACTTCCGCCATGGCGAGGTTGGTGCCGACCTGCACGATCGCATCCACGCTTCCGCGGTTCACGCGGTTGATCGCATCGCGCAGCTCCGCCTTGGATACGCGCGCGATCGCCGTCGGGCTCCTGCACTTGAGGCCGAGGAGGTTGACCACCTTGTAGCCGCATTCGGTGAAGAAGCGCACCACCTGCCGATCACCGATCGGCATGTAAGGCGTGACCACGCCGACGCGCTTCACCTCGCGCCCATAGGCGCGCAGCGCCGCGCGGCAGGCGTCCGATCCCATGCCGACGCCGCGCTTCGCGGTCTTTTCTAGTTCTTTCCGTAAGCGACGGGAACCCTCGATGCCGTCCCAGAAGGTTTCCGACGACATGCCGAGAATCACGTAATCCGGATCGCAGGTGAGGACCGATTCGAGCGCCGGAAAAAGTGCGCCGCGGATGTTGTCCATCATCGTCATGAAGCTCGCGTCGTCCGTCACCTTGGAGTCGGGTATGACGAGGCGCGAGTGATGATGCGTGATACCCCACGGGCGCATGGCGTCGAACTCGGGCTGCACCGACGTATTGGTCGACGGCGCCAGCACACCGAACTTGCCGCGCTGTCCGAGCGAATCAGGCATCGAGCTAGAATGCCACAGCCATGGCCGCAGAAGTCCTGCCGATCGTCGGGCGCGGATTCTGTTTCGAGGATTTGCGCGTGGGTTTTCGCTTCCGCACGCACCGGCGCACGATCGCCGAGGCCGATCTCGCCAACTTCGTCAACCTGAGCTGGCTCACCGAGGAGCTCTTCGCCGTCGAGGATGATGCCAACCGCGCCATCAAGGGCCGCGCCGTGCCCGCCGCGCTGGTCTACGCCTTTGCCGAAGGGCTGCTGCTGCCCACGATGCAGGACACCGGCCTCGCGTTCCTCAACGCCACTCTCGACGTCAAGGGCCCCACGCTCGTCGGCGACACCATCCACGTCGCAGCCGAGGTGATCGAGCATCGCCTCACCTCGAAAGGCGACCGCGGCCTGGTGCGCTTCGCCAACCAGGTGGTGAACCAGCGCGGCGAGAGCGTGCTCGAGTACAACCCGCTGCGCCTGCTCAAGCGCAAGTAATTCCGTACAACGTCCGTAATTATTTTGAAAGCTCCGCTCGACGGCATTCGCGTGCTCGAACTGGGCTCCCTGATCGCGGGGCCCTTCTGCGCCAAGACGCTCGGCGACTTCGGCGCCGAGGTGATCAAGATCGAGCCGCCGGGCGAGGGCGACGCCCTGCGCAAGTGGCGCCGCATGCGCAATGGCACCTCGCTCTGGTGGCACGTGCAGTCGAGGAACAAGAAATCGGTGACCTGCGACCTGCGCCGTCCGGAGGGGCAGGAGATCGTGCGGCGCCTCGCGCGCCGCTCGCAGATCGTGATCGAGAATTTCCGACCCGGCGCGCTCGAGAAGTGGCACCTCGGCTGGGACGCGCTCTCGCGCGACAACCCGAAGCTGATCCTCGTACGGATCTCGGGCTACGGCCAGACCGGACCGTATCGCGAGCGCCCGGGATTCGCCGCCATCGCCGAGGCGGTGGGCGGCATGCGCTACCTCACCGGCTTTCCCGACCGGCCGCCGGTGCGGCCGAACCTCTCGCTCGGCGACACGATCGCGGCGCTGCACGGCGTGATCGGAGCGCTTCTCGCCCTCCATCACATAAGGAATGGCGGCAAAGGCCAGGTCATCGACGTCGCACTGTACGAATCGGTCTTCAACTGCATGGAGAGCCTGCTGCCCGAGTTCGACGCCGACGGCACCATCCGCGAGCGCAGCGGCAGCGCGCTGCCGGGCATCGCGCCGTCGAACCTGTACCCGTGCCGCGATGGCAGCTTCGTGCTCATTGCCGGCAATGCCGACAGCCTGTACCAGCGCCTGATGAGCGCCATCGGCCGCGAAGACCTGCGCGACGACCCGGCGCTCGCGCGAAACGACGGCCGTGCCGGGCAGATGGAGCGCATCGACGCCGCCATTTCGCAATGGACGTCTTCACGCACCCTCGCCGAGGTGCTCGAAGCGATGGAGGCGGCGGAAGTGCCGGCAGGCCGCATCTACACGGCCGCCGATATCGCCGCTGATCCGCACTACGCGGCGAGGCGAATGATCGAGACGATCACCGCGAACGACGGCGAGCCGCTCAAGGTCCCGGGCGTGGTGCCGAAGCTCTCGGCGACGCCCGGCGCCATTCGCACCAAGGCGCCGAAGCTCGGCGAGCATACCGATGAAGTGCTCCGCGAAGTCGGCTACAACGCGCCGGACATCGCGAAGCTGAAGGAGCAGCGCATCATATGATCGACCACATCGACCACATCGTTCTCACCACGCGCGACAAGGCGGCGTGCATCCGCTTCTACACCGAGGTGCTCGGGATGAAGCTCGTGAGCTTCAAGACGCCGACCGAGGAGCGCCTCGCGTTCAGCTTCGGCGAGCAGAAGATCAACCTGCACGAGTGGGGGCGCGAGTTCGAGCCGAAGGCGCATGTCGCCGTGCCCGGATCGCTCGATCTGTGCTTCATCGCGGCCGTGCCGCTCGACGCGGTGATCCAGAAGCTCCAGGCGGCGAAGATCAGGATCATCGACGGTCCGGTGAAGAAGACCGGCGCGGTCGGCCCGATACGGTCGGTCTATGTGCGCGATCCGGATCTCAACCTCGTGGAGATCTCGGTGTACGAGAGCTAGCGGGAACGCGCCTTGCACGGGAAGCCTTACCGATAAAGGAGGCTGCCATGGCAGGAATTCCCCGGCATCAAGGCCGCACCGAGCCCAAGCTCGGGCCGAGCGATCGCTCCGATACGAGCTCCGACCGTCCCGGCGCCGAGAACACCGATACCGATGCCGGCGGCACCGGCGAGCGCGCGACGATAGGCAAGGAGCGCGCGCCGCGCCCGGAAGCGAGCACCGATCGCGTGGTCGGCACGCAGGAAGCCGGCCTGGGCAAAGGCCTCGACGAGGCCGAGAAAGCACGGCTCGACCCGGTCAAAAAACCGAAACGCTGATTCCCTTCGCTTCGAGCGAGCGCACCAGGGTCTGCGTGTGCTCGCGGTCGCGCGTCTCGACCAGGAACTCGACCTCGGGCGAGCGCACCGAGGCGGTGCCGAAGATGCGCTGATGCATCACCTCGACGATGTTGCCGCCGGCGTCGGCGATCATCTGCGTCACTTTCGCGAGGCTGCC
>DASXRW010000102.1:0-4847 GCA_036506355.1 Burkholderiales bacterium | reverse complement strand
CGCAATGAGCGATTTTCTTTTCACTTCCGAATCGGTGTCCGAAGGCCATCCGGACAAGGTCGCCGACCAGATCTCCGATGCGGTGCTCGACGCGATTCTAAAGCAGGACAAGAGCTCGCGCGTCGCGGCCGAGACGCTCGTCAAGGACAACCTGGTGGTACTCGCCGGCGAAATCACCAGCAATGCGCGCGTGAACTACGACGAGGTGGCGCGCCACACCATCAAGCGCATCGGCTACACCGATCCCGCGATCGGCTTCGATGGCTCGACCTGCACGATCCTCGTCGCCTACGGCCAGCAGTCGCCCGACATCGCGCGCGGCGTCGACCAGGGCAATCTCGACCAGGGCGCGGGCGACCAGGGCCTGATGTTCGGCTACGCCTGCGACGAGACGCCGAGCTACATGCCGCTGCCGATCTTTCTCTCGCATCGCCTGGTCGAGCGCCAGGCGGAGCTGCGCCGCAACGGCAGACTGCCGTGGCTGCGGCCCGATGCGAAGTCGCAGGTCACGATCCGCTACGCGAACGGCCGCCCCGAGTCGCTGGACACCGTGGTGCTCTCGACGCAGCATGCGCCGGGCATCGAGCACAAGAAGCTCTCCGAGGCGGTGATCGAGGAAGTGATCAAGCCGGTGCTGCCGAAGAACCTGGTGAAGGGCAAGGTCAACTACCTCGTGAACCCGACCGGCGCCTTCGAGATCGGCGGGCCGAAGGGCGTTTGCGGCGTCACCGGCCGCAAGATCATCGTCGACACCTACGGCGGCTCGGCGCCGCACGGCGGCGGCGCCTTCTCGGGCAAGGATCCCTCGAAGGTGGACCGCTCGGCGGCGTATGCCGCGCGTTATGTCGCCAAGAACATCGTGGCGGCGGGCTTGGCGTCCAAATGCCTGGTGCAAGTCTCCTATGCCATCGGCGTGGCGCGCCCGACGAGCGTAATGGTCACCACGCAGGGCACCGGCAAGATGTCCGACGATGCGCTCTCCGCGCTCGTCACCAAGCATTTCGATCTCAGGCCGCGCGGCATCATCCAGATGCTCGATCTCTTGCGCCCGATCTACGAGAAGACCGCCGCCTACGGCCACTTCGGCCGCGAGGAGCCCGAGTTCACCTGGGAAGCGACTGATAAAGCGCTGGCCCTGAAACAAGCGGCGTGATTCTCGCCGTGAACGTCAAGCAAGCCGCTTAAGGAGTTCCGGATGAAGAACCTCGAGGAGGTGCTCCACGCCGCCGGTAATCCCGTCGACATGCTGCGCAACTCGCAGATTGGCGCGTACGTTTATCCCGTCGTGCCCGGCGAGTTCTCGAACTGGCGCGACGAGCAGGCCGCGTGGCAGAAACGCGCCGTGCTTTTCGACCAGTCGCACCACATGGTCGAGCAGTACGTCGAAGGCCCGGATGCGCTGAAGCTCTTCACCCATCTCGGCATGAACAGCTTCGCCAACTTCCCGGTCAACCGCGCGAAGCAGCTCGCGCCGACGAACTACGACGGCTACGTGATCGGCGACGGCATCCTCTTCCACCTCGACGAGGAAAGCTTGGTGTTCGTCGGTCGCGCACCCGCGGCGAGCTGGATCCAGTTCCACGCCGAGACCGGCGGCTTCAAGGTCAAGACGAAGAAGGACGACCGCTCGCCCGGCAACACCAAGGGTTTGGCGATCAACCGCACCAACTACCGGTTCCAGATCCAGGGCCCCAACGCCTGGAAGGTGATCGAGAAGCTGAACGGCGGCCCGGTGCCCGAGCTCAAGTTCTTCCATATGAGCACGATTAAGATCGCCGGCCGCACGGTGCGCACGCTGCGCCACGGCATGGCGGGCGCGCCGGGCCTCGAGATCTGGGGCCCGTACGCCGAGCGCGAGGAGATCCGCGCCGCGATTGTCGCCGCCGGCAAGGAGTTCGGCCTGAAGGAAGTCGGCGCGCGCGCCTACGCCACCAACACCTGCGAGTCGGGCTGGATCCCCTCGCCGCTGCCTGCGGTGTATACCGGCGAGAAGATGAAGAAGTACCGCGAGTGGCTGCCGGCGACGAGCTACGAGGCGACCGGCTCGATCGGCGGCAGCTTCGTGTCGAAGAACATCGAGGACTACTACGTCACGCCTTACGAGATGGGCTACGGTCCCTTCATCAAGTTCGACCACGATTTCATCGGAAGCGAAGCGCTGCAGAAGATCTCGGGCAAGCCGCACCGCCGCAAGGTGACGCTGGCGTGGAACCCCGACGACGTGATGAAGGTCTGGCGCTCGATGCTCGAGCAGGGCGATCCGTACAAGTACATCGACCTGCCGCTCTCGAACTACACCTCGGCCTCGTACGACCGGCTGACCCACCAAGGCAAGACCGTCGGCCTGAACATGTTCAGCGGCTACAGCTACAACGAGCGCTCGATGCTCTCGCTCGGCATCGTCGACCCCGACATCCAGCTCGGCAACGAGGTGAAGCTGCTGTGGGGCGAGGAAGGCGGCGGCACGAAGAAGCCGACCGTCGAGCGCCACAGGCAGATCGAGATCCGCGCCATCGTCAGTCCGGCGCCCTACTCCAAGCAGGCGCAGACCACCTACCACGAGGGCTGGCGCAGCAAGGCCACCGCCTAGCGGCCATGCCCGCGCCCTTCCGCGCCGATCACGTCGGCAGCCTGCTGCGGCCGCACGAGTTGCATGACATGCGCGAGCAAGTGCGCATGGGCAAGGCCGACGCCGGCAAGCTGAAGGAGGCGGAAGACCGCCTGATCCGCGAGGTGGTTAAGCTGCAGGAAGACCTAGGCCTGCCCTCCATCACCGACGGCGAATTCCGCCGCGACTGGTGGCACATCGACTTCATCGCCGGCTTCGACGGCATCGAGTTGCATCGCGAAGGCGACTCATACCACGGCGTGCAATTCAAGGGCGTCGAGGCGAAGCCGCCGACTATGTTCGTCAAGCGCAAGCTGCGGCGCACCAAGCCGAGCATGGTGCCGCATTTCCAGTTCCTGAAAAGCGTGGTGAAGAAGGGGACCCCGAAGTTCACCATGCCGTCGCCGGCGATGCTGCACGCCCGCGGCGACCGCGACTCAATCAAGAAGACCTATCCGAACGCCGACAACTTCTGGGCCGACCTCACGCAGTGCTACCGCGAGGAGATCGCCGACCTCTACAAGGCGGGCTGCCGCTACCTCCAGATCGATGACACGACGATTGCCATGTTCGGCGACCCGAACGTGCAGGAGACCTTCCGCAAGCTCGGCGATGACCCGAAGAAGGACGTGGCGATCTACGCCGACGCGGTCAACGCCGCGATCCGCGACGTGCCCGACGACATGACGGTCGCGATCCACACCTGCCGCGGCAACTTCAGGAGCACCTGGCTCGCGAAGGGCGGCTACGACTACGTCGCCGAGACCGCGTTCTCGAAGCTCGACGTCGACGGCTTCTTCCTCGAGTACGACGACGAGCGCTCCGGCAGCTTCGAGCCGCTGCGCTACATCCCCAAAGGCAAGCGGGTCGTGCTCGGCCTGGTGAGCTCGAAAGTGCCGCAGCTCGAGAGCAAGGATGTGCTCAAGCGCCGCATCGAGGAGGCGTCGAAGTGCGTGCCGATGGAGAACCTGTGCCTGTCGCCGCAGTGCGGCTTCTCCAGCACCCACCACGGCAACAACCTGACGGTCGAGCAGGAGAAGGCGAAGCTCAAGCTCTGCATCGACACCGCACGCGAGGTATGGGGCACCCTCTAGCCCCCATCCCGGACACGTCGATCTTCGACCTGCGGCTCTCGCGGCGCGGGCGCCGGCTGAACAAGCTCTGCGCCGCACTCTGCTCCCCGCAGGAACGCGACGCCTTCAAGCGCGACGAGGAGACGTTCATGTCGCGCTTCGGGCTCACCGAGGCGGAGAAGGAGCTGATCCGCAAGCGCGACTTCCAGGGCCTGATCGACGCCGGCATGAACATCTATTCGATGCTCAAGATCGGTTCCGCCACCGGCAACGGCCTCTACAAGATGGGCGCGCAGATGCGCGGCGAGAGCTACGACGAGTTCCTCGCGACGCGCAACATCCGCGGCGCCACCTGATGGCACGCGTCGTCGGCGGCATCGGCCTTTCGCATGTGCCGTCGATCGGTCCGGTGGTCGACCGCGGGCGCACGCAGGAACCGGCATGGAAGCCGCTCTTTGACGCCTACGTGCCGGTGCAGGAGTGGTTGGCCCAATTGAGACCGGATGTGGCCATCGTCGTCTACAACGATCACACCGCCGACTTCAATTTCGACAAGTACCCGACCTTCGCGCTCGGCGTCGCGGAACGCTATGCGATCGGCGACGAGGGCTTCGGCACGCGGCCGCTGCCCGAGGTGGCCGGCGACGCGGAGCTCTCTACGCACCTGGCGGAAGCGCTCATCTACGAGCACGAGTTCGATCTCACGCTGTGCCAGGAGCTGGCGGTCGAGCATGGCTTCCTGGTGCCGATGAATCTTTGCTTCCCGCACGCCGGCGGCGGCTGGCCGGTGAAGGCCATCCCGCTGCAGGTGAACGTCATCCAGCACCCGCTGCCGACCGCGCGGCGCTGCTACCGGCTTGGCCAGGCGCTGCGCGCCGCGGTGGAGGCGTACCCCGGTAACAGCCGAGTGATCGTGCTTGGCACCGGCGGCATGTCGCACCAGCTGCAGGGCAAGCGCTTCGGCTTCATGAACGAAAAATTCGACCAGTGGTTCCTGGACGAGCTCGAGCGCAATCCCGAGGGGCTCGCGGAAATCAGCCACCAGAAGATCATGGAGGAGGCCGGCGCCGAGGCGGTCGAGCTCATCATGTGGCTCACCATGCGCGGCGCGGTCGCTCCGCACGCGCGCCGGGTGCATCGGCACTACTACGCGCCGATGACCACCG
>DASXRW010000101.1:0-8509 GCA_036506355.1 Burkholderiales bacterium | reverse complement strand
TCGACGGCGAGCTGGTGGCGTTCGACGCCGACGGCAAGCCTGCCTTCAACGCGATGCAGAACGTGCAGCCGAACACGCCGGTCGTGTTCTATTGCTTTGACCTCTTGCACTTCGCCGGCCTCAACCTGCGCAAGGCTCCGTACCGCGACCGGCGCCGCTGGCTCGCGCAGTGCCTGTTGCCCTCGCCGCTGGTGCAGCTGGTGCACGCATCTGAGGAAGGGAAAGCGCTGCACAAGGCGGCGCTCGAGAGCGGGCTGGAAGGCGTCGTCGGCAAGCATAAGGCTAGCGTGTACGAAGCCGGCAAGCGTTCCTCCTCCTGGTTGAAGGTCAAGGCGACCCAGAGCGGCGACTTCGTCATTGGCGGCTACACGCGCGGCAAAGGCTCGCGCGCACCTTTTGGCGCGCTGCTCCTCGGCTATTGGGAAGGCGGCAAGCTGCGTTATGCCTCGCACGTCGGTTCCGGCTTCGACGAGGCGACGCTTGCGGAGGCGAAAAGGCGCCTCGAGCCGCTGCGCAGGGACGCGTGCCCATTCGCCGAAAAACCGGAGCTCCCCAACCCGACCGTGTGGGTCGAGCCGAAAGTGGTGGCAGAGGTGAAGTTCCAGAACTGGACCGAGGACGGCTCCCTGCGCGCGCCGGTGTTCCTGCGCTTTCGCGACGACCTCGAACCCAAGGAAGTGCGCCGCGCCAAGGTTTCGCAACCAGTGAAAGAAGAAGGCGAGATCGGCGCCATCCTCCGGCAGCTCGACAGCGCCAAGACCTCGCTCACGCTGGCAGTTGGGTCGCACCAGATCCGCCTTACGCATCTCGACCGCGTGTATTGGCCGGCCGACCCGGCGCTCAAGCAGCCGGCGCTCACCAAGCGCGACCTGCTGCGTTATTTCGCGCAGGTGTCGCCGTTCATGCTGCCGCATCTCGCCGACCGGCCACTCACGATGATCCGCATGCCCGACGGCATCCACGGCCAGCGCTTCTACCAGAAGCACTGGAGCCAGGAGCGGCCCGCGTTCGCCGAGACGATCACGGTGTTCTCCGATCACAAGGACGAGTCGCACGACTACCTGCTGTGCAACAACCTGCCGACGCTGCTGTGGCTCGCGCAGTCGGGCACGCTTGAGTTCCACGTCTGGCACTCGCGCGCCAAAGTGGCGCCCGATGCGAGCACCAAGGCAACGGACTATGCGAGCTCGCTCGAGTCGCTCCAGGAGTCGGTGCTGAACTACCCGGACTATGTGGTGTTCGACATCGATCCGTACATCTACTCGGGCAAGGAGGCGCCGGGGGACGAGCCCGAGCTCAACACGGTGGCCTTCGAGAAGGGCAAGGAGGTGGCTTTCCGCCTGCGCGAGCTCCTGCAGAGCATGGCGCTCGAGCCGATCGTGAAAACCTCGGGAAAGACCGGCCTGCACGTCTACCTGCCGATCCGGCGGACGATCGATTTCGATGCCGCGCGGCAGGTGTCGGAGTTCGTCGGCCGCCACCTCATGCGCCTGCACCCCAAGGACATCACGCTCGAGTGGAGCGTGCCCAAAAGAACCGGAAAAATCTTCATGGACTACAACATGAACGTCCGCGGCAAGACGCTGAACGTCGCCTATTCGCCCAGGGGCGCGCCCGGGGCGCCGGTGTCGATGCCCCTCACGTGGGAAGAGCTCGCCGGCGCGCACCCGCTCGACTTCCGCATCACGAACGCTGCCGAGCGCCTGGCCCAGATCGGCGACCGCTGGCACGACGCCTTGAGCCGCAAGCAGAGCCTGGAAAAGGCGCTGGAGGGCGCCAAAACCTGAAAAATCCCGTTGTATTACAATCCGTTCCCCCACGTTCTTGCCGCATCGTCGGAGGAAAACAATGGCCGCACGATCGATTGCATCGTTGACGGTGTCCTTCGGGCTGGTCTCCATCCCGGTCAAGCTCTTCTCGGCCACCGAGGCGAGCCGCGCCATCTCGTTCAACCTGCTGCACAAGACCTGCGGCTCGCGGCTCAAGCAGCAGTACTTCTGCGTGAAGGAAGAGGTGCCGGTCGCGCGCGAAGAGATGACGAAGGGCTATGAATTCGCGAAGGACCAGTACGTCATGTTCACGCCCGAAGAATTGAAGGCACTGGAGGAGGCGGGCACGCACACGGCAGATATCGCCGAGTTCGTGCCGCTCGACTCGGTCGACCCGGTGTACTTCGACAAGGCCTATTACCTCGCGCCCGACAAAGGCGGCGCGAAGCCCTACGCGCTGCTCGCCCGCGCGCTGCGCGACACGAAGCGCTGCGCGCTCGGCCGCTGGGCGGCGCGCGGCAAGCAGTACATCGTGATGATCCGGCCGGTGGAGGATGGGCTGGTGATGCAGCAGCTCCTCTACGCCGGCGAAGTGCGCTCGATCAAGGATATCGAGATCCCGAAGACCGAGGTGCGCGACGCCGAGCTGAAACTCGCCCAGCAGCTGATCGAGCAGCAGGCGGCCGACAAGTTCGATCCGAGCGCCTATACGGACGAAGTGCGCGGGCGCGTCGAGGCCGCGATACAGAAGAAGGTCGAGGGCCAGGAGATCACGCTGGCCGAAGCGCCCGAGCAAGGCGGCCAGGTGATCGATCTTATGGAAGCGCTGCGCGCAAGCTTGGAGAAAAAGCCGGCGAAACGGGCGCAAGCCGCGCAGCCAGCACAACCCGCCAAGCCCGCCCGCAAGGCCGCCGGCAAGAAGTAACGGTGCACCCGTACGGCGTGCGCGAGGTGCAGAAGCTCTTGCGCCTGCCGCGCAGCACGATCCGCACGCTGGTCGATGCGGGCTTCGTCTCCCCGGCGCGCGGGCCGCGCAACGCCTGGCGCTTCTCCTTCCAGGATCTCATCGTGCTGCGCACCGCGCAGGCACTCGCGGCGGCGAAGGTGCCCTCGCGGCGCATCGCGCGCTCGATGAAAGAGCTGCGCCGCCACCTGCCCGCGTCGATGCCGCTGTCCGGGCTGAGCATCGCCGCCGAAGCCGATCGCGTGGTGGTGCGCGAAGGCAGCGGGCGCTGGCAGGCCGATTCCGGCCAGTATTTGCTCGCGTTCGAAGGCAGCCCCGCTGACGGCTCGCTCAGCGTGATCGAGCGGCCGGCGCCGCCGGCATCCTCGGCGCCGAACGTCGAAACGTACATTGAGAGCGGTGGCGCCCTGCATGAGGCGGGGCAGCTCGCCGAAGCGGAGCAGGTCTATCTCGAGGGCCTCAAAGCCTGCGGCGAGGATTCGGTGCTGCTCTATAACCTGGGAGTGCTGCTCGAAGACATGAGCCGCAAGAGCGATGCGCTGGCCGCCTACGAACGCGCGTTGGGCGTCGACCCCGCGTTCGCCGATTGCCATTACAACCTGGCGCTCGCCTACGAAGCGCTCGGCAAGCCGCGCGAGGCGATCCGGCACATGGCGCACTACCGCCGGCTGACGCTCAAGAAATAACGGACGAGACCGGCACACGACGCAATACCGGCGGCTTCGCGCATCCGTACAAATTCCGTACGCGGTAGAATCTTTGCAATGCCGGCGGCCCAACGCGGCGAACGCATCGATCTGCGGCTCTCCGCGGCGCTTAAGACGCTGCTTGCCCGGGCTGCGTCCTATTCCGGCATGTCGCTGTCGAGTTTCCTCGTGTCCAGCGCTGCGCAGCGGGCGAAAGAGGTGGTCGCCGGACGCGAGACGCTGACCCTGACGAAACGGGATTGGCAGGCGTTCCTGGCGGGGCTCGATAAAGCCGATCGCGGACGCGCGAGGCTCAATCAGGCAGCGAAGCGCTACCTTCGCCGCCGCCTGCCGCGGTGACGGCGGGCTGGCGGATCGAACGGTTATCGAAATCGCATAGCGGCCGCTATTTCTCCTGCGGCGAGGAAACTCTCGATGCATACCTCACGCGCTTTGCCCGCCAAAACGATGAGGCGGATGTAGCCAAGACCTTTGTTGTGGCCGAGCCCGACAATCCTCGCCAAGTCGTCATCGGTTACTACTCCATCTCAGCCGGCGTGATCGCTGCGGAAAATCTACCCGCGCCTGCGGTGAAGCGCTTGCCGCGTCTTCGCATCCCGGTCGCGCGCCTCACGAGGCTCGCGGTGGATCAGGCGTTTCAGCGCGAGGGGCTCGGCGAGCACCTCCTCATGGACGCCCTCAGGCGAGTGCTCCGCGCCGCGGCCGACAGCGCAATGGTGGCGCTTGTGCTCGATGCCGAGAGCGAAAAGGGCAAGCGCTTCTATGCGCGCTACGGCTTCGACCGGTTGCTCGATCAGCCTCGCATGCTGTGGCTGCCCATGGCAGCGATCGGCAGACTGTTTCAAAACGCGCGCCCGGCACGCAGGTAAATCTTGGTCGAGCCGGTCGCGTCGAGCCCTTTCGCCACGCCGGCACGCATTTGCAGACCGAACAGGTAGCCGAATTTCGGCTCGCTGACGAGCTCGGCGCCAACGCCGCGGTGATAATCGCGCGCGGCATCCTGGTCCCACGCGGCGCCGACATCCAAAAACAGGTTGAGTGCGAGGCGATTGATGCCGATCGGCGGCACCATGAGGTGACGGTCGATGTCGGCGAGCGGCGCGCGCCACTCCACGGTCGCCACGCGCGCGCGGTGCCCCATGAGGGACGGCGTGCCGGTGGTGTAGCCGCGCAGCGCAAAGTCGCGCTGGTTGAGCTCGGGCAGCAGGATGAGGTCGTCCGATTTGCTGCCGCCCAGCTCGAAGCGCTCCGCCTCGCGCTGCCCGTAGGCTTCGTTCCAGCGCAGCGCCAGCACCGTTTTGCCCAGCGGCAGATGGCCGCGCCAGTCCGCGCGGTAAACGTGGCCGCTGAAGTCCGCGCCCAGGCCGCTCGAGGTCTCGGCGAAGAGCCGCAGCTCCTGCCCCTGGCTCGGTCCCTCCGAGAGCCACTGCCTGCGGCGCGAATCGAAGCCGCCGACGAGCCCGAGCACGCGCTCGTTCTGCACGCGCGAGGTGCCGAGCGCGAGATCGTGGAAATGCTCTTCCTCGAGCGCTCCGCCGAGCCCCCAGTACCAGCGCTGATTGAGCGCGAGATGCCGCCACAGCGACACCCATTGCGCGTTCTGCTTGATGCTGTAGGCCTTGATCTTCGTGCTCGAGCCGTCGGGCTCGCTCGCGCGCACGGTCAGCGTCCGATTGGCGACTACCCCGTGGCGTCCGTCGTAGGCGTACTCCGCTCGCCCGAGCAGCTCGCCCTGCGTCAGCTCGACCATGGGCGCGAGCAGGTACTGATGGAGCTCCAGCGCATCCAGACCGAAGACGATTGCCCCGAGCGCCACGGCGCCGTCTGCAATTTGCACGAGCGGCGCCCAGGCGGTCGGCCGTAACGACGGCCACGGCGAGTATGGACGGTCCTGCGCCTCTACTGGCGGCGGGCGCGGCGCGGGAGCGGTGGAGCGTTGAAGCTGCACGCTGCGCCGCTCGAGCGGCGCCGGCGGCAGCCGGTGCAGGCGAAGCGCATCGCCGTCGGCTTCGATCGTGGTGAGCAAAAGCTCGCCGCGTACTGGCGCGCTGATCTCGCGCACGCCGTAGGCCGAGCGCGTCCAGCGCGAGAGCGCCGGGCTGCCGCGCTGCGACGACCACACGTCGTAGACCTTGCCGTAATCGGCAATGAAGAAGACTTCATCCGTCGTGTCGCCAAAGCGCGGCGAGTGCTTGATCGCTTCGTCGGCGACCAGAATGACCGGCGGAGCCTCGCTTACATCAACGAGTGCCCATTGCCCATCGCGCAAGCTCGTGACCACCACGCGGCTCCCCTTTGCGGCGAGCCCGCTGATGCTCTCCCCAGGCGCGGCGCGGTAGAGCGAGCGCACGACTTTCCCTTGGTCGAGAACGACAACTTCGGCCTCGCCGGCGGTCACGCTGAGGGCCGCGATGCGACCGCCGTCGAGCGGCGCGGCAAAGCGGTGGCGCGCGCACTCCGTAATCCTGCTGCGCCGGCCGCGCGGGTCGACGTAGTGCAGGTCGTAGAGCAGGTTGTGGTTGCGGCAGATCTCGAGCTGTGACGCCAGCACATCTTCGGCCGCACCGGCGGTGAGGCGGGTGTCCCGTTCGGTGTCGCGCACTGCGCGCGGCGCCTCCCCGGACGCCTGCCGCATGAGCTTCGGCTTGGTGTAGCCGTCGGCCTGCACGTACCATCGCGCGCCGCCCGGCGTGAGAACCGGGCTCGAGAGCGAGAAGGCGCGCAGCAGGAGTTCGCCCTGGACGGGGCTCGTGGACGGCAGCGAAAAGCGCGCGCGCAGCCAGTCCTGGTAGTCGGCCCACAGCGCGTCCATCGGCTTGCCCGTCAGCGCGATCGGATTGCTCTCGACCTTGAAGGGCAGCATGTTCCCGCTGTAGCTCTCGACGAACCGCGGAATCGCGTCCTCGCCGTAACGCTCGCGCAGGAAGGCGAAGAAATAGCTGCCGTAGAGGTAGTCGCGGTTCAGCGGAAAGCCGCGGCCTTCGGCGTTCACCTCGCGAAGCGAGCGCAGGCCGCGCGCCACTTCAGCGCGCATCATTCCCTCGTAGTGGCTGTGGCCGAGGCGGCCGTAGCCGCGCGCGGCCTCGGACTCGTTGTTGACCGCGAGGCCTTCGAGGATCCACGACGGCTGCAACACGTTGGGAAAGAACGGCAGCAGCCGGCCGAGCACGTCGCGCAGCGCGAGCGGCGAGCCGGCTGCCTTGTCGAGATGCACGATGTGGAAGAACTCGTGGCTGAGCACGAGCTCGAGCCATTCGCGGTTCTGCAGCAGCTCGCCCTCGTCGGGCGGCGAAAGAAAAATGCCGGTGAAGTTGAAGGGCAGCGGCGAGGCGAAGCCGTTGGCGAAGTCCGCCGAGTCGAGAACGACGAGGTGCGTTTGCCGGCGCGGCCGCCAATCGAGCAGCGCCGTGACGCGCGGATAAACGCGCTCCGCGGTAGCGGCAGCGAAGCGGGCCTGCGCGCGATGCTGCTCGGCGAAATGCACCAGGAAATGCTCGGTTTCGAGCGTGCGCCAGCCGAGCTCCGGGTCCACCCAGTGGAGCTCCTGCCATTGCGCGCGCGGCGCGCTGCTCCACAGCAGCAGAAGCGCGAACACAGCTGTAATCCGCAGGCGCACCGGCGCGTTATAGCAGGATGGGCATGGCGCTGCGCTCGCGGCGCGCGCGCGGATCTTCGCGGCGCTCTTTTGACCGGCGACGGATCACCCAGCGGCTTGACCGTGTGATGCTTATAAGCTATCGAGCGTGCCGAGGCGTCCACGGATTTGCACGCGGCGCGTTATTGGATTCATGCGCGTTGCACTCGCGGGCCTTTTGCTTGGCCTAAGCACCGCCACGTTCAGCGGCGAGCGCTGCATCGCGATCGACGGCGATACGCTCGTGTGCAATCACCAGAAAGTGCGTCTCACGAACGTCTACGCCGCCGAGTTGCACGAGACGGGCGGACGGGCAGCGAAGCGTCGATTGCAGATGCTCATCGCTTCCGGCGAAGTCGCGCTGCGTCCCTTCGGCCAGGATCGCTATGGCCGCACGCTCGCCGAGGTCTATGTGAACGGACGGCGCGTCGAGCAGGCCGACATCGGGCCGCGCGCCGGGCGCGGCGCGCGCTGGCAGGGCGATCGGCATCACTTCGCGCACACTCGAAAAGCCCGCTTTCCGGGCCCTCGGGCTTTTCCAATTGCACATTGAAAAATATTCCACGGTTTTTTGCTTTCTTTTGCGCATTCGTCGGTCCGGGGCGACGCGCAGGTTGCGATGCCGCAACAACGACTTGTAGTTCAATCCTTACATTGCCACCCCAAAAAAATCACGCTATCCTTCGCGCGCACGCCTGATCCATGCAGGCCGAAGATAAGAATCTGCAGTAAATATCTGAATTAGGAAGCGCTTTGGCCGATCTGGGGTTGGGGGTGGGAGGGGACGGCGTGCGTCGCATTACGACGACTTGTGTCGTCGTTCCTCTACACGCGTTTTCCGTTCACGCAGCAAATCTAAAAACCATTGTTGCTTGCGCGCACGCGCCGTCGTTGCAGTTGCGTTGCGCGCCGCACTCGTAAAAGAAAGCCGGAGTGACGAGATGAATCCGAATCTTTTTTCCAGACGCGGAGCGCGCGACGCGCTCGCGCGCTCGTTGGGTTTCGTTCTTCTCGCGGCTGCGAGCGTTGGCGCGTTCGCGCAGCAACGTCCCGATGCCGGGCAGGTGCTCGAGCAGACGCGCCAGCCGCTGCGCCTGCCGCCGCCGGACGAGCCCGTGCTGCCGAAGCCGCCCGAGCCCAAGCCCGCGCTGCCGGCCTCGCCGCAGCTGCGCGTGAAGGTGGAGCAGTTCACCTTCACCGGCAACACGCTCTATTCCGAGGAAGTGCTGCAGGCGCAGGTCACCGAGTTCGTCGGCAAGGAGCTCGACTTCGAAGGACTCAACGAAGCGGCGACGAAGGTGCGCGCGTTCTACCGCACGCGCGGCTACTTCCTCGCGCAGGCGTATCTGCCGCAGCAGGCGATCCGCAACGGGCGCGTCGAGATCGGCATCATCGAAGGGCGCATCGGCGAGGTGGAGGTCGACCGCAAGGAAGG
>DASXRW010000100.1:0-1778 GCA_036506355.1 Burkholderiales bacterium | reverse complement strand
GATGTGATCGACGTGTGCCTCGTCGCCGACCTTGAGCTCGAGCACCGCGTTCACTTGATCGTCGTTCGCGGTCGAACAACCGACATGGCTTTCGAGCAGCATCGCGCGGGCGCCGCTTTCAATCACCACGAGCGAGCGGACGAATATGGATGCCGCTTCGCGGCCGGCATTCACGAACACCAGATGCAGCGGCTGCGCCAGCGCCGCGCCTTGCGCGACATGGATCAGCGCGCCGTCGCCCATGAACGCGGTGTTGAGCGCCACCGCGACGTCGTGCGTAGGCACGACCTGGCCGAGATGGGCGAGGAGACCGCGATCGCCGCCGGCTAGCGCCTGTGCCATGGAGCCGATGGTCAGCCCCGGCTCGAGGCGGGCGAGATCGGAAAGCTCGGGGACGAATGCGCCGTCGACGAACACGATCCGGCGCGCATCGATGGCTGCAAGCGTGGCGAGCGCGTCTTTGGCGCGCGCTTTCGCGCCGGCATCGGGCGGGACTGCGAGGGGCTTCGCCTCGCGCATGAGCGCGCGCAAGTCGGTATATTTCCACTCTTCGACGCGCCGATGCGGCAGCCCTTCGGCCTCGAAACGGCGGAATGCGTCCTCACGCAGCGCGCCGACCGCCGCCGCGCCGGGAAGCGCGTCCTTCACCGCGGCAAAGCTCGTTGCGAGTGCGGTCTCGGCCGCAGTCTTGATCGGAAGCACCTCGGCGTTCATCGCAAGTTCACGCCATCTCTTCCTGGTATTGGGCATAGCCGGTCGCTTCGAGATCGAGCGCCAGCTCTTTGTCGCCAGTTTTCACGATGCGGCCGCGCGAGAGCACATGCACTACGTCCGGCACAATGTAATTGAGCAGCCGCTGGTAGTGCGTGATCACGACGAACGAACGCTCGGGCGAGCGCAGGGCATTCACGCCGTCGGCGACGACCTTGAGCGCGTCGATGTCGAGGCCCGAATCGGTCTCGTCGAGCACGCACAGCCGCGGCAGCAATAGCGCCATCTGCAGAATCTCGTTGCGCTTCTTCTCGCCTCCGGAGAAGCCGACATTGACGCCGCGCCGCAGCATCTCCTGCTCGATGCCCAGTTTGCCCGCGACCTCGCGCACGCGCTTGAGGAACTCGGGCGTGGAAAGCTCGGCCTCGCCGCGGCTCTTGCGCTGCGCGTTGAGCGCGGTGCGCAGAAACGTCATGGTGGCGACGCCGGGGATCTCGAACGGATATTGAAAGGCGAGGAAAAGGCCCCTGGCGGCGCGTTCTTCGGGGGCAAGCGAGAGAATATTCTCGCCGTCGAGCAGCACCTCCCCTTGCGTGACAACGTAGTCGTCCTTGCCGGCAAGTACGTGCGCGAGGGTGGATTTGCCCGAGCCGTTCGGCCCCATCAGCGCGTGCACGCTGCCGCGGCGGACCGAAAGGTCGAGCCCGTTGAGGATCTTCTTGCCGTCGACCTCGACGTGCAGGTTCTTCACTTCCAACAGATGCATCTTTATCCCACGCTGCCTTCGAGACTGATCGAGATCAGCTTCTGTGCCTCGACCGCGAATTCCATCGGCAGCTGCTGCAGCACGTCCTTGACGAAGCCGTTGACCACCAGCGCCACCGCATCCTCAGCCGACAGTCCGCGCTGGCGGCAATAGAACAGCGTATCCTCGGAGATCTTCGAGGTGGTGGCCTCGTGCTCGAACACAGCGGAGGAATTCTTCGCCTCGATATAGGGCACGGTATGGGCGCCGCACTTGTCGCCGATGAGGAGCGAGTCGCAATTGGTGAAGTTGCGCGCGCCTT
>DASXRW010000099.1:0-1633 GCA_036506355.1 Burkholderiales bacterium | reverse complement strand
GCCAGCACCTCGAACGGCTTGCCCTTGAGCGCGCTGCGCAGCCGGTCGATCGACGGCATCTCGGCGCGGCAAGGCTCGCACCAGGTCGCCCAGAAGTTCACCAGCACGACCTTGCCGCGGTAATCGGCGAGGCTGTGCGTGCGGCCGGCGAGATCCTCGAGCGCGAGCGGCGGCGTCGCGCCGCCCTCCCAGCGCTTGAGCTCCGCCGGCCACGCGGCGAAGGCCGCAGCGGCGAGCAGCACGGCCGCCAACACGCGAAGCACTAGACGGTGATCTCGCGCGAGGTGATCGCGTAGCGCACGCTCTCGGGCTCGAGCTGGTCGCGCAGCTCGCCGTCGGCCTCGGCGTTGATGTACATGAGGAACGGCAGCTTCGGCGCCTTGTTGGCATGCGGCAGCTTCACGTCATGGCCCATGTTGTAGGCGAGCCAGTTCATCTCCCAGCCGCCGAACAGGCGCTTGCGCGCGGCGAGCACCTTCTCGTCCTTGAGCGGCAGGTTGCCGGGCGGCTCTTCCAGGACCACCTTGCGCACGTCGGCCGGATCGACCGGCACCCAGCCGTAGCCGCGCGCGAAGAACTCGGCGCGGCAGTGCTGCGCCTTGGTGACGTTCGGCGAGCCGGTACCCAGGCTCTGATAGCCGTGCTTGGAGGGCGCGACGCGCAATCCATAGACATCGCGCGCCGGCACGCCGAGTGCGCGCGCGAGCCCGACGTAGAGCGCGTTGAGGTCGGCGCACTTGCCGCCGAGGTTGCCGCTCTCGAGCAGCGACTTGACGTCGCCGACGCCGCAGCCGCGCGTCTTCGGGTCGCGGAAGGTGTGGTCGACCACCCATTCGTAAATCGCGCGCGCCTTGTCGACATCGCTTTTCGCGCCGCGCGTGATGTCGAGCGCGGTCTTGCGCACGATGCCGTCGGTCGGGATGAGCTCGGTCGGCGCCGTGAAGAACTTGCGATCGGCGGCGGAAAGCTCGAGCGAGCTGTCCGGCCGGGAAAGATCCACCGCGCGATCGCGCGTCATGAAGCGGCTGGTGATCTCGATGAAGGGCGAGGCCTCGCGTGCCGGCCACTCGGCGTAAAGCATGCCGATGCCGTACTTGCCATCGTGCAGGATCTGCGCCTGCGAAGCGTTGCCGCTCCAGCTCGAGCCGATCGTCTTGTGCCAGCTCGTATCCGCCGCGAGCGGCAGCGGCACCCAGGCGCGCGCAACACCGAAGGCGTCCGTCACGTCGACGCGCGTCACCGCCTCGAACGTGCGCCATCCGTCCTGGGCCAATGCGGCCAGAGGCGCGAGCGACTGGGCGATTGCGGCGGCGGTAGCGGACTGCAGGAAGGTTCTTCGATTCATGGGATCGCTCCTGGGGGAGAACGGCGGCGGAGCGCGACCGGGAGGCTGGCGCTGGCCGCATCGTCGGGACTTCCCGATTGCCCGCCACGCCCGCGCCGGCCGGCCGAGATGGCGCAGCCGATCATTGCGGCAAGCGAACGGCAGCTTGCGGAGATGAGGCGCTGGAGGATGAACATCGGGACCTGCGACGTTATATTAGGCCTGCATGAAATTCAAGGATTTCGACGCGATCATCGACGCGCGCACGCCGTCGGAATACGCGCTCGACCACATTCCCGGCGCGGTCTC
>DASXRW010000098.1:0-1732 GCA_036506355.1 Burkholderiales bacterium | reverse complement strand
CAACATCCGCTTCCTCTCCCAGAACGGCGACGACGCGCGCACGCGCACCGCCGACTGGGACGTCGCCTTCGAGCTCACGTTTTGCAATCTGTGAAGCAGGTGCCCTGCCCGCGCTGCGGCCGGCGCGCGCCCTACGCGCCGGAGAACAAGTGGCGGCCGTTTTGCAGCGAGCGCTGCAAGATGATCGACCTCGGCGCTTGGGCCGCCGAGGACTATCGCGTCGCCGGCAAGGACGACAAGCCCGCGCCCGATTCGGACGAGCGCTAGCGCCAGCTCGCGCGGATCATCGCCAGGCCATGGGCGCCGGCCCGCCAGGCGCTTTGCATGTCCGCCGGAGTCACGCCGCCGATCGCATAGACCGGAATGCTCGAGCCGCGCGCGAGGTCGGCGAAGCCTTTCCAGCCGAACGGCTGAGCGCCGCCTTTCTCCAGCACCGGGCCCAGCACGGCAAAGTCGAGCGCGAGCGCCATCGCTCGCTCAAGCTCGGCGCGCGTATGGCACGACGCCGCCACCAGGCCGCCCTGCGAGCGGCGCTCAAGGCGCATGAGCTCCGCCGCCGTGTAATGCACGCCGTCGGCGCCCGCGTGCGGCTCCTTCACCATCACCTTGCAGCCATAGCGGTGCGCGAGGCCGATGGCTTGTGTCGTAAAAAGCTCGCGCGCCGCCGCATCCAGCGTGGGTTCGCGCACCTGCACCAGCTTCAGCCCCTTTTCCAGCCGGCGCTCAAGCCGCGCGAGCATCTCGGCCGTCCCCAGGCTAGCCGCGTCGGTGATCGCGTACTCGTGCGGAAGCGCGAGCGACGCCAGCACCGGAGCGTTCGCCGGCAGCATCGGCGACACCATTTGCGCGTCGAGCGCCTGCCAGGCGATCGCCTGGTCCTCGCGCGGATGCGGCTCGCCGGACCACTCCAGCACGCGGAAGAAGTTGAGCCGCACGTGGCCGTGCGGATAGACGTACTCGCGCGTGATCCACGGATAGGACTCGCGCACGTCGATGCCGAGCTCCTCGTGCAATTCACGAAAAAGCGCGCGCGCAGGATCCTCGCCCGGCTCGACCTTGCCGCCGGGGAATTCCCAGTAACCTGCATACACCTTGCCGGGCGGCCGTTGCGCGAGCAGGAAGCGCCCATCGGCGCGCTGGATCACCGCCGCTGCGACCTCGATCACTTCTTGCCGTGGCGGCCCGCCCAGTCGCGCGCGAACTGGTAGGCCACGCGACCGCTGCGCGAGCCGCGCTGCAGCGACCATTGCAGCGCCTCCTCGCGCGCCGCTTCGCTCCACTTCGCGCCGAGGGTCTTCAGCCAGTGGCCGACGATCTCGAGATATTCGTCCTGGTCGAAGGGATAGAACGTCACCCACAGGCCGAAGCGCTCCGACAGCGAGATCTTCTCCTCCACCGTCTCGCCGGGATGGATCTCGTCGCCGACGTATTTGGTCTCGAGGTTCTCCGCCATGTACTCGGGCATCAGGTGCCGGCGGTTCGAGGTCGCGTAGATCAGCATGTTCTCCGAGGTGGTGGAGATCGAGCCATCGAGCGCCACCTTGAGCGCGATGTAGCCGTCCTCGGCGCCGTGGAAGGAAAGGTCGTCGCAGAAAAGGAGGAAGCGCTCGGCGCGCCCGGACACCTGGTCGACGATCTGCGGCAGGTCGACCAGATCGTTCTTCTCCACCTCGATCAGCCGCAGGCCCTGCTTGCTGTACTTGTTCAGGAGGCCTTTGACGATCGACGATTT
>DASXRW010000097.1:0-2560 GCA_036506355.1 Burkholderiales bacterium | reverse complement strand
GATCCAGACGGCGAATTTCCACAGCATCATCCCCGAGGGCAGCCCCCAGGTCGAGCACGTCATCCAGACGATCCCGGTGAAGCGGCTAGGTCAGCCCGACGACGTCGCGCGCGCGGTCATGTTCTTCGCCGAGCGCGACGCGGGCTTTGTCACCGGCCAGGTGCTCTACGTCTGCGGCGGCACCAGCGTCGGCACGCTGACCCTGTAGCGACTCCGCCAGCCGCAGCTGCGCCGGCAGGCACACACGCCTGAGGTCGTAGCGCGCCACCACCGTTTTCCGTGCCTCCTCGCGCAGCGGCCGCAGCTCGGCCTGGTGCTCGAGTGCATAGGCCACGCGTTCCGCGATTGCCTCCGGTGAAAAAAAGTCGACCAGCAGGCCGTTCTCGCCGTCGCGTACGACCTCCTGCAGCGGCGGGGTGCGCGAGCCGACGATCAGGCAGCCCGCGGACATGGCCTCGAGCAGTGACCAGGAGAGCACGAAGGGATAGGTCAGGTAGACATGGACCGCCGAGCGGCGCAGCAGCGCCAGGTATTCGTGGTACGGAATGCGGCCGAGGAAGTCCACGCGCGAAAGGTCGATGCGGCTGCCGAGCTCGGCGAGCATGCGCTGGCGGTACGTCTGTCCAGCGGGAAGCCGCGGCGAATAGCTCACCTCGTCGCCGCCGACGATCGCGATGCGGGCATTCGGCCGGCGGCGCTGAATTTCGGGGATCGCGCGCATGAAGCTGTGGAAGCCGCGATACGGCTCGAGGTTGCGCGAGACGTAGGTGATGAGCTCCGGCTCGGCGGCGCTGGCGGGGCAGACCACGTCGGTATCGATGCCGTCGTGGATCACGGCGATGCGCGGCTGGTGCATGGCCGGGAACTGCTGGTGCTGCCAGCGCGTCGGCGCCATGCCGAGATCGCAGGCATCGAGCGCCATGAGGAGCGGCGCGTTCATCACCCGCAGGTGCAGCCGCTTCTCCGGCGTCGCCGGAAACTCGGGGTCGAAGCCGAGATCGCCGCCGCGCGCGCGGTAGAAGAACTCGCAGTAAAGGATGACCTGCGCCTCGGGGAACACGTCCTTCAGGAACAGCGCCTCGCCCCAGCCGATATGCGCGAACACGACATCGGGCACGAAGCCGGTGCGGCGGAGCTGGGCGCAGCCGGCGGCGACGCGCCGGCCGCGGTGGATAGCCCGCGAAACGCTGGCGTCCCATCCGCCGGCAGCGGGTGAAGGGGCGTCGTAGCCGAGCAGGCGCACGCCGGGCACGCGCACGGTGCGGGCGAGGTTGGCTTTCTCGCCCACCCCGACCACTTCGTGTCCATACCGCGCGTACTGCGCGGCGATGTGCCGGTACTGGCCGGGGAAATTCTGGTGGACGAAAAGAACGCGCATCAGACGGGCTCGCGCAACGCGCGACGCAGGTAAGCCGTGACCGGCGCGAGCAGGTAATCCAGCGCAGTGCGGCTGTCGGTGCGGATGAACACTTCCGCGGGCATGCCGGCCTGCATCTTCAGCTCGCCGAGCGAGCGCGGCGCAACTTCGATCTGCGCGACGTAGTACGCGGCGTTATTGTTCTGCGGATCGACCAGGCGATCTCCGGAGACATAGCTCACGCGGCCGACGACGAGCGGCGTGGTGCGCTGCTTGTAGGCGGTCAGGCGGATGTCGGCGGCCGTGCCTTTCGCGACATGGTTGATGTCTTCCGGACGGATGCGCGCTTCCAGGATCAGCGTCTTTTCCGCCGGCACGATCTCCATCAGCACGTCGCGCGGACCGACGACGGCGCCCGGCGTGAAGACGCGCAGGCCGACCACCTCGCCCGCGATCGGCGCGAGCACCTGCTGGCGCTCGGCGGCGTCGCGCGAGGGACGCAGGCGCTCCTCCACCTCGAAGATGCGCGCGGTCGTCTCCTTCAGCTCGTCGACCGCGGTCTGCTTGTAGACGTTCTGCGCCGTGATGATGCGCAGGTCGAGCTCGGACGCCTTTTGCCGCGAGCGCGCGAGCTCCGCGCGGTGCTCGCTGTGCCGCGCCTCGTATTCGGCCACCGCGCGCTGCAAGGTGAGGATGCGCGTCTTCTGCACGTAGTTCTGCTTGAGGAGCTCCTCGTTCGCCTTCAGCTCCTCCTTCTGCAGGCCAAGCGCGCGCTCCTCGGCCGCGATCTGCTCGCCGAGCGCCACTGCTTCCGCCTGCGTCTCGCGCACCTGCGCTCGCAGCGCCGCGATCTGGCTTTCCACCGCCTCCCGGCGCGAGCGGAACAGCGCGCGCTCTCGCTCGAGGATCTCGATCACCTTGAGTTCGTTCTCGCGGCGCAGGATGTCGGCCGGGAAAGCGACCTTGGGCGCGTACGCCGCTTCGGCGGCGAGCCGCGCGCCCTTGGCGCGCTCGGCCATCAGTTGAGTCGAAAGCAGGTCCAGGGTCGAGTCGACCCGCACGTCCTCGATGACGACGAGCGGCTGGCCCTGCTTCACGACGTCTCCGTCGCGTACCCGGATCTCGCGCACGATGCCGCCTTCCTGGTGCTGCACTACCTTGCGGTTCAGATCGACCTTGACGAACGCGGGCGCCACGATCGCG
>DASXRW010000096.1:0-22012 GCA_036506355.1 Burkholderiales bacterium | reverse complement strand
TCGGGGCTGATGGTCAGCATGTAGGGCTGGCCCTCGATCGCCACTTCCCGCTTGAGCGGTTTTTCCAGTTTGGTTGCCATGGGCGTTCTCCAGCAATGATCAAGCCCGCGCGACTGCGCGCCCGAGTCGGCGCAGCAACTTTACCAGCGCCCCCAGCTGGTAGTTCGCATTGAGCCCGCTTGGGCTCGGCAATACCCACACACGTGCGCCCTCGAAACGCTCGCGCTGTTCACCGAGAGGCGCCTGCGGCGCGCCGAACGCATGCCGATAGGCGCCCATGCCGAGAAAGGCAATGACCCACGGTCGGTAACGCCGCAGCTTGGCCGCCAGGCGCCTGCGGCCGGCGACGAATTCGGCGGGCGCGAGCTCGGCCGCGCCGGCGGTGGCGCGCGCCACGAGATTGGTCAGGCCGAAGCCGGCGTCGAGCAGGAGCTGCTGCTCGGAGGGATGCAGCAGGCGGGAGGTGAAGCCGGCGGCGTGCAGCGCGGGCCAGAAACGATTGCCCGGCCGTGCGAAATGATGGCCGGTGGCGGCGGAGTACAGGCCGGGGTTGATCCCGCAGAACAGCACCGTGAGGCCGGGCGCGATGACGTCATGCAGGCGCTTCCCACGCGCCGCAGCCAGCTGCTGCGCGGTCGGCCTATGCCGGGCGGACGAGGTAGCCGCCCGACTTCTCGTCGGGCTCGAGTTTGATGAGGCCCCGCTTCTCCGCGTCTTCGAGGAGATCGGAGAATGCCTTGAACCCATAGTAGGACTCGTTGAACCCCGGCTTGCGGCGCTTGAGGGCCTGCTTGACCATCGAGCCCCAGATTTTCTCTCCCTCGCCGCGCTCGGCGATCAGCGCCTGCAGCGTCTCAAGGAACAGGTCGAAGGCCTCCTGCTTTTTGTCGCCTTTCTCCTCGCCGGCCGGCGCGGTCTCGCGGCGCTTCTTGGCGGCGCGGCGCTTCTGCTCGTCCTGGCGCACCAGGTCGTCGTAGTAGATGAACTCGTCGCAGTTCGCGATCAGGAGGTCGGAGCTCGAGTTCTTCACGCCGACGCCGATCACGGTCTTCGCGTTCTCGCGCAGCTTCGACACGAGCGGCGAGAAGTCCGAGTCGCCGCTGACGATGACGAAGGTGTCGACGTGCTGCTTGGTATAGCAGAGGTCGAGCGCGTCGACCACCATGCGGATGTCGGCCGAATTCTTGCCCGACTGGCGCAGGTGCGGAATCTCGATCAGCTCGAACGACGCAGCGTGCATCGCCACCTTGAACTCCTTGTAGCGGTCCCAGTCGCAGTAGGCCTTCTTCACCACGATCGAGCCCTTCAGCAGGAGCCGCTCGAGCACCTTCTCCATGTCGAACTGCGCGTACTTCGCCTCGCGCACGCCGAGCGCGACGTTCTCGAAGTCGCAGAACACCGCGAGGCTACGCGCTTCGGGGTTGCTCGGCATGCGCCGGCGCCTCCGTGGCCTGCAACGGGTTGAGCCACGCCTGCAGGCGCTCGAAGTAAAGGTAGATCACCGGCGTGATGTAGAGCGTCAGCAGCTGCGAAAGCAGCAGCCCGCCGACCACCGAGGCGCCGAGCGGCATGCGCGCGCTGCCGCCCGCGCCCAGGCCGATGGCGATCGGCACGCTGCCCATCAGCGCCGCCATGGTGGTCATCATGATCGGCCGGAAGCGGATCAGCCCCGCCTGGTAGATCGCCTGCTCGGCGGGCATGTTTTCCTTCCGCTGCGCCTCGATGGCGAAGTCGATCATGATGATGGCGTTCTTCTTCACGATGCCGATCAGCATGATCATGCCGACGAAGGCGTACATGTTGAGCTCGATGTTGAAGGCGAGCAGCGTGACGAGCGCACCGAGGCCTGCGGTGGGCAGTCCCGAGAGGATGGTGAGCGGATGGATGAAGCTTTCGTACAGGATGCCGAGCACCAGGTAGATCACCACGATCGCGAGCACGATCAGGATGCCCATGCCGGCGAGCGAGGCCTGATAGGCCTGCGCGGTTCCCGAGAACGTGCCGGTGAGCGTCGCCGGCGCCTGCAGCTCGCGCAGGCCCGCCTGCACCTGCGCGATCGCCTGCGATAACGCCACGCCCGGGCGCAGGTCGAACGAATAGGTGACCGAGGGCAGCTGCCCGAGGTGCGTCACCTGCATCGGGCCGACGCCGTAGCTCAGCCGGGCGACGGCGTTGAGCGGCACGAGGGCGCCGGTGGACGAGCGCACGTAGAGCAGTGGCAGCACCGACGGATCGGTCTGGTAGCGCGGCGCCAGCTCCAAAATCACAAAATACTGATTGGTCGCGGTATAGATGGTCGATACCTGCCGCGCGCCATAGGCGTTGTTCAGCGCCATCTCGATCTGCTGCGCCGACACGCCGAGCGCCGAAGCCTTCTCGCGCTCGATCTCGACCGTGACCTCGGGCCGCGTGATCTGCAGGTCGGTCGAGACGTCGACCAGGCCCGGCAGCGCGCGCAGTTTCTGCTCGATCAGCGGCGCCCATTGGTAGAGCTCCTCGGCGTTCGCGCTGCGCATCACGTACTGGTAGGGGCTGCGCGTCAGCTGGCCGCCGATGCGGATCGCCGGCACGTTCTGGATGAACACCTTGGCGCCGAGGATGTTGGTGATCTTCGGCCGCAGCTCGCGCACCACCTGCTCCGCGGGCTTGCGCTCCTTGAAAGGCTTCAGGTTGATCGTGATGCGTCCGACGTTGAGCGAGCTCGACAGGCCGCCCGCGCCGATGAAGGACATCACCGCGTCGACGTTCGGGTCCTGACGCACGATCTCCGCGACCTGGCGCTGCAGCGTCACCATCGCGTCGAAGGAAATGTCCTGGGGGCCCTCGACGAAGCAGAAGATCTGGCCGGCGTCCTCCGAGGGCAGGAAGCCCTTGGGCGCGCGCTGGAAGAGCCACGCCGTGGCGACGCAGATGGCCAGGAACGTGACGATCACGGTGCGCCGGTGGGCGAGCGACCAGCGCAGGGTCACGTCGTAGGCGTCGCGCACCGCGTCGAAGGCGTGCTCAAACGCCATGTAAAGCCGTCCGTGGTGCGCATCCGCGCGGTGCGGCTTGAGGATGCGGCTGCACATCATCGGCGTGAGCGTCAGCGATACGAAGCCCGAGATCAGCACTGCCGCCATGATGGTCACGGCGAACTCGTTGAGCAGCCGCCCGAGGATGCCGCCCATGAAGAGCACCGGGATGAACACTGCGGCGAGCGACATGGTCATCGAGATGATGGTAAAGACGATCTCCTTCGAACCGTCGAGCGTCGCCTGCCTCACGCTCTTGCCGCTCTCGATGTGGCGCGTGATGTTCTCGAGCATCACGATGGCGTCGTCGACCACAAAGCCGACACAGAGGGTCAAAGCCATCAATGAGATGTTGTCCAGGCTGTAGCCGAACACATACATCACCGAGAAGGTGCCGACGATGCACATCGGCAGCGCGATCGCCGGGATGAAGGTGGCGGCGATGTTGCGCAGGAACAGGAAGATCACCAGCACCACCAAGCTGAGGGCCAGCAACAGCGTGACCTTCACCTCGTCGACCGAGGCGCGGATGGTCTGCGAGCGGTCGTAGAGCACCTCGATCGCGATCGCCGGCGGCACCTCGGCGCGGAACGTGGGCAGCAGCTTCCTCACGTCGTCGACCACTTGGATGGTGTTGGTGCCGGGCTGGCGGAAGATCGCGAGCACGATGCCGCGCTTATCCTTGTACCAGGCGGCGACCTTGTCGTTCTGCACGCCGTCGATCACGCGGCCGAGCTCCTGCAGCCGGATCGGCGAGCCGTTGCGATAGGTGACGATGATCGGCCTGAAAGCCGCCGCATCCTGCAGCTGGCCGGTCGCCTGCACGGCGAACATGCGGTCCTTGCCCGAGAGCGTGCCGGTCGGCAGGTTGACGTTGGCGTTCGCCACCGCCTGCTCGACCTCGTTGATGCCGACGCCGCGCGCCGCCATCGCGCTCGGATCGACCTGCACGCGCACCGCGTACTTCTGCTGGCCGAACACCTGCACCTGCGCGACGCCGCTGATGGTGGAGATGCGCTGCGCGAGATAGGTTTCGGCGTACTCGTTCACCGTCGAGAGCGGCAGCGCCTCCGAGGTGAGCGCGAGGAAGAACACCGGAAAATCCGCCGGATTCACCTTGCGAAACGAGGGCGGCGCCGGCATGGTGGCCGGGAGCTGGCGCACCGTCGAGGCGATCGCGGAGTTGACGTCCTGCGCGGCGGCGTCGATGTCGCGGCCGAGATTGAACTGCAGCGTGATGCGCGTCGTGCCCTGGCTCGACACCGAGCTCATCTCGTCGATGCCCGGAATCGTCGAGAACTGCTTCTCGAGCGGCGTCGCCACCGCCGAAGCCATGGTCTCGGGGCTCGCGCCGGGCAGCTCGGCGCTCACCTGGATGGTGGGAAAGTCGACGTTCGGCAGCGTCGACACCGGCAGCAGCCGATAGGACACCACGCCGAAGATCAGGATGCCCGTCATCACCAGCACCGTGGTCACCGGCCGGCGCACCCAGAACTCGCAGAAGTTCATGAGGGCTCCGCCGCCGGCTTGCCGATCTGCACTCTCACCTTGGGGCCCAGGCGCAGCTGGCCGCGCGTCACCACGCGCTCGCCCGGCTTGAGCCCCTGCGCGACGATCGAGCGATCACCGTCGGTGCGTTGCACGGCGATGCGGCGCACGTCGGCGGTCAGCTCCTCGCCGATCACATAAGCGTATTGGCCCTCGGGCCCGGTCTGCACCGCCTGGGTCGGGATCACGATGGCGTCGACCTGGTCGTAGAGCCGCACGCTGAGGTTGACAAACTGGCCGGGCCACAAGGCGGCGTCGTCATTGTCGAACTGCGCGCGCAAGCGGATGGTGCCGGTGCTCGGATCGACCGCGTTATCGACGAAGATCAGGTGGCCCCGCGGGCGCGCCTGCCCCGCGTCGACCGGCAGCACTTCGACCTCGACCGCGCCCTCGGCCATGCGTTTGCGCACCTCGGGCAGATCCTGCTCGGGGACGGCGAAGTTGACGTAGATCGGCCGCACCTGGTTGATCACCACCAGCGGGCTGACGTCGTTCGCCTTCGCCAGGTTGCCCGCCTGCAGCAGCACCTTGCCGACGAAGCCGTCGAGCGGCGAATGGATCGTGCAGTAGTCGAGATTGAGGCGCGCGTTCTCCAGCGCCGCTTGGCTCGCCTTGACCACCGCCGCGGCCGTTTCGGCGTTGGTGCGGATCTGGGCGTAGGCCTCCTTCGAGATGAAGTTCTTGTCCAGCAATTCCTGGTAGCGGCGCTCCTGCGAGCGCGCCTGATCACGCGCCGCCGCGTCGCGCAGCGCGTTCGCTTCCGCCTGCCGCAAGGCGGCCGCGTAAGGCCGCGGATCGATGCGGAACAGGATGTCGCCTTTCTTGACCGGAGCGCCTTCCTTGAAGTTGACCTCGACGATCTGCCCGTCGACGCGCGCCTTCAGCGCGACGCTGGCAAAGGCCTCGACGTTGCCGATCGCGCGCAGCCGTACCGGCACCGTTTCCTGGGCCACGCGGACGACCGTCACCGGCACCGCTGGCGGACCCTTGGCGGCCTTGCGTCCCTCGCGCGCCCGGCTGTCGCTCGCGAAATAGGTGGCGATGCCACCCGCGGCGAGCGCGACGAGCACCACCGCGGCGACGAGCACGCGGCGGCTGGTTCGGGTCATGGGCGGAGCCTCAGTCACGCAGGGAAGGCGATTGTCGTACCGGAATCTGCTCCGCAGCAAACAGCTCTTCGACGGTCTCGCGGCGGCGCACCAGATGCGTCTCCGACCCGCTGACCAACACCTCGGCGGCCCGGGGCCGCGAATTGTAATTGGAGCTCATCACCATGCCGTAGGCGCCGGCGGACAGGATGGCGAGAAGGCTCGCCTCGCGCGCCGCCAGCCGCCGGTCCTTGGCGAGGAAATCGCCGCTTTCGCACACCGGCCCCACCACGTCGTAAACAGCCGCGCTCGCGCCGGCTTCCATCTCGCGCACGGCAAGCACCTCATGCCAGGCGCCGTACAGCGGCGGCCGGATCAGATCGTTCATCGCGGCGTCGACCACGAGAAAGTTGCGCGTTGCGCCCGGTTTCACGTATTCCACGCGCGTGAGCAGCACGCCGGCGTTGCCCACCAGCGCACGGCCCGGGTCGAAGATCACCCGATGTTTGCGCGGGCCGAGCGCGCCAAGCGCGCCGCGCACGAAGGCGGCGATCGGCTGCGGCGCTTCGTCCTTGTAGCGGATACCGATGCCGCCGCCGACATCGATGTGCTGCAGCTGCACTCCGGCGGCCGCGAGGCGATCCAGCAGCTCGACCAGCCGTTCCGCGGCGGCGACGAACGGCGCGGCATCGCTCAGGAGCGAGCCGATATGGCAGCCGATGCCCACCGGCTCGAGTTCCGGCATGCGCGCGGCGCGCTGATAGAGGCGCTCGGCATCGGCATGCGCGACGCCGAACTTCGTTTCCCGCAATCCCGTCGAGATGTACGGATGCGTGCGCGCATCGATGTCCGGATTGACGCGCAGCGCGACCGGCGCGCGGCGCGCGAGGCGCCGCGCAATGCGCGCGACGCGCTCGAGCTCGGCTTCCGACTCGAGGTTGATGCAGCCGATCCCCCGGGCGAGCGCGAATTCGATCTCGGCCTCGGACTTGCCGACGCCCGAGAAGAGCGTCTTGCCGGCGTCGCCGCCCGCGGCGAGCACCCGCGCGAGCTCGCCGCCCGAGACGATATCGAAGCCGGCGCCGAGCCGCGCGAGCAGCGCGAGCACCGCGAGGTTCGAATTGGCCTTGACGGAGTAACAGAGCAGCGCGTCGCGCCCTTCGAGCGCACGAACGAATTCGGCGTAAGCCGATGCGATGGCGGCCTGCGAATAGACGTAGCAGGGCGTGCCGAAGCGCTGCGCGATCTCCTCGAGCGGCACCTGCTCGGCGCACAGCACGCCGTTGCGGTAAGCGAAGGACACGGGCGGCTAGCGGCTCTCTTCCGCGGGTTCGCGCGGATACGGTACCGGCTTGTAGGTATCGCGCTTTTCCGGCTTGACCCCCGGGGGCGGGTTGTCGCGCAGGTAAAGCGGGCCCCGCTGGCCGCAGGCGCCTGCGGCGAGCGCCATTGCGGCGACGATCAGCAGCAAGCGCATAAAATCACGATGTTAACGTATGGATGAGAACGAGTTCGGCGGCCTCGCGGAGCGCGCGCTCGAGCGCATCGAAGCCGCGCTCGAGGAAAGCGGCGTCGACGCCGACGTCGAGCGCAAGGAGGGCGGCGTGCTCGAGATCGAGTACGCCGACGGTTCGCGCATGGTGATCAACCGCCATGTCGCGGCGCGCGAGATCTGGGTCGCGGCGCCGAGCGGCGGGTTTCACTTTCGCTGGGACGGCGCCGCTTGGCGCGACACGCGCGAAGGTACCGAGCTCTTCGCCGCGCTTTCTCGCCTGGTCTCGGCGCAAAGCGGCCAGGCAGTGCGCCTTCGGCCCTAGGCGGGCGGACTCGGCTGCGGCGGCGGTTGCTGCAGGAGTGGCGCGGGCTCGATGCTCGGCGCCGGCCGCAGCACTTCCGGCGGCGGCACGGCCTCGCGGTAGAAGAATTCCGGCACCAGGCGGCTTTCGCCCCCGGCCGAGGGATAAGGCCCGGTGGGCAGCACCACGATGCCAGGCGGCATCTCGCGCGCCATCTCGGGCACATCCTTCAGCGCCTTCTCCATGTAAGACACCCAGATCGGCAGCGCGACCACGCCGCCCGTCTGGTTCTTGCCCAAGGTTTTCGGCTGATCGAACCCGACCCAGGCGATCGCCACCATCGAGGGCTGGTAGCCGGCGAACCAGGCGTCGACGAATTCGTTGGTGGTGCCGGTCTTGCCGGCGAGGTCGGAACGCCCGAGGCGCGCCGCGCGCGCCGCGGTGCCGAAGCGCGTCACGTCCTGCATCATGTTGTCCATGATGAAGGCGTTGCGCGAGTCGATGACCCGCAGCGCCTCGTCGCCGGCGCGGCGCGGCTCGGCGAGCGCGAGCACGTTGCCGCGGTCGTCGACGATCTTGTGAATGAAATACGGCTGGACGAGATAGCCGCCGTTGGCGAATACGGAATAGGCGCGCGCCATCTGCCACATCGTCACCGCGCCGGCGCCGAGCGCCATGGTGAGATACGGCGGGTGGCGCTCGGCGTCGAAGCCAAAGCGCGTGACGTATTCCTGCGCATACTTGGCGCCGATCGCGTCGAGGATGCGGATCGAAACCATGTTCTTCGACTTGGCGAGCGCGGTGCGCAGGCGCATCGGCCCCTCGAACTTGCCGTCGTAGTTCTTCGGCTCCCAGCGCTGGCTGCCGGTCTCCTCGGCCTCCAGCACCACCGGCTCGTCGGGAATCACGGTCGCCGGCGTGAAGCCCTTTTCCAGCGCGGCGGAATAGATGAACGGCTTGAAGGACGAGCCCGGCTGGCGCCAGGCCTGGGTGACGTGATTGAACTTGGTGCGGCCGAAATCGAAGCCGCCGACGAGCGCACGGATCGCGCCGTCCTGCGGGTCGAGCGAGACGAAGGCCGCCTCGATCTCGGGCAGCTGCCCGATCTGCCAGCTCTTGCCTTCGCGCTGCACCCGGATGATCGAGCCGCGCCGGATGCGCTTTTGCGACGCGGTTTTCGGGTCGAGCGCGCGAGCGGCAAAGCGCAGGCCTTCTGCGCTGAGGGTGAGCTTCTCACCGGTGCGCAGCGCCGCCTCGACCTGCTTCGCGTCGACGGCGAGCACCACCGCGGCGAGCAGATCGTCGCTGTCGGGATGCTCGGCGAGCGCATCGTCGTATTCGTCTTCGCCGATGTTCGGACGCAGCTCGGAGAAGCCTTCCGGTCCGCGATAGCCCTGGCGCCGGTCGTAGTCGAACACGCCTTTTCGCACCGCGTCGTATGCCGCCTCCTGGTCCGCCTTGCGCAGCGTCGTATAGACGCGGAAGCCCCGCGTATACACGTCCTCCGGGTAATGCTCGGCGAGGGCCTGCCGCACCATTTCGGCCGCGAATTCCGCGTGTATGGAGTATTCGCTGACTTCCCTCCTCGCCCGCAGTGGTGCTTTAAAGGCGTCATCATATTGCACCGCAGTAATGTAGCCCAGCTCGGTCATGCGTCGCAGCACGTATTGCTGGCGCTGCTTTGCGCGCTGCGGATTCGAGATCGGGTTGTACATCGACGGCGCCTTCGGCAGGCCAGCGAGCATGGCGATCTCGGCGAGGTTCAGCTGATCGAGCGCCTTGCCGAAGTAGGTCTGCGAGGCGGCACCGAAGCCGTAGGCGCGCTGCCCGAGATAAATCTGATTGACGTAGAGCTCGAGGATCTGCTCCTTGTTCAGGCTGTGCTCGATCTTGAAGGCGAGCAGCGCTTCGTAGAGTTTGCGCGTCAGCGTCTTTTCCGACGAGAGGAAAAAATTGCGGGCCACCTGCATCGTGATCGTGCTCGCCCCCTGGCGCCGGCCACCGGCGACCAGGTTGGCATAGGCGGCGCGCAGCACCCCGATGTAGTCGATGCCGGGGTGCTGGTAGAAACGCTCGTCCTCGGCCGCGATGATCGCGTGCTTGAGCTGCGGCGGCACGTCGGCGATGGCCACCACCGCACGGCGCTCCTCGCCGAACTCGCCGATCAGCGTGCCTTCGGCGCTATAGATGCGAAGCGGGATCTTGGGCTGATAGGCGGTGAGCGCGCCGAGCTCCGGCAGGTTCGGATAGGCGAGCACGACCACCAGTCCTAGCACCAGGACGCCAGCCGCAGCCAGCCCCGCCGCAGCCGCCAGCGGAAAGCCGAGAAAACGAAGCCACATCGGGAAGTTAGACCGTCAAGCCGGCGCTATTGCATGCGCTGAAACGATCGTCGCATCATACCGCGTCGCCCCGGCGGGACAAGTTAACTAGACACCCGGAGGGGTTGTTGTTAGGATTTCACGCAAATTCTACGTATCGTGGCTAAGCTGCGATACCCAAAGGGGAAAACAACGAATGCAATTCGACTTGTTCACGCCCAAGGCGCCCCCACTGTTCGGCCTCGACATCAGCTCCTCATCGGTCAAGATGCTGGAGATCGTCGACGCCGGGAAAGGCAGTTACCGCGTCGAGCGCTATGCGATTGAGCCGCTCGCGCGCGACGCCGTCGTCGACGGCAACATCAATAACCTCGAGGCCGTGACCGATGCGGTGCGCCGCGCGCACAAGCGCCTTGGCACGCGCACGAAACATGTGGCGATGGCCGTACCGACCGGTGCGGTGATCACGAAAAAGATCGTGGTGCCGGCGAGCCTGCGCGAGGAAGAGCTCGAGATCCAGGTGGAAAGCGAGGCGAACCAGTACATCCCGTTCGCGCTCGAGGAAGTGAACCTGGACTTCCAGGTGATCGGTCCTTCGCCCACGAGCCCGGAGGAGCAGGAAGTGCTGATCGCGGCGACGCGCAAGGAGAAGGTGGAAGACCGCGTCGCCGTGGCCGATTCCGCCGGCCTGAAGGCGCTGGTGATGGATGTGGAGTCCTTCGCCCAGCAGACGGCGCTGTCGCTCGTCGTGCAGGCGCTGCCCAATAGCGGCAAGGATCAGAACATCGCCGTGGTCGATGTCGGCGCGAACGTCATGCAAGTCACCGTGCTGCGCAACGATCAGTCGATCTACGCGCGCGAGCAGGCGTTCGGCGGCAACCAGCTCACGCAGGAGATCGTGACGCGCTACGGCATGAGCCCGGAAGAGGCCGAGAACGCGAAGCGCTCGGGCGGACTGCCCGATGATTTCGAGGCCGAGGTGCTGCGCCCGTTCATGGAAAACCTCTCCGGCGAGATCCAGCGCGCGCTGCAGTTCTTCTTCACCTCGACGCAGTACCACACGGTGGAGCACATCCTGCTCGCCGGCGGCTCGGCGGTGATCCCCGGCCTCGACGAGGTCGTGAACACGCGCGCCCAGGTGCCCACCAGCGTCGCCAATCCTTTCGCGCAGATGCAGACCTCGCCGCGGGTGCAGCTCAAGCGCCTGATCGTCGACGCGCCCTCCCTGATCGTCGCCTGCGGCCTCGCCATGAGGAGATTCGACCCGCAATGAGCACCGCCCGCGTCAACCTGCTGCCGCATCGCGCCGAGCGGCGCAAACGCGCGAAGCAGCACTTTGCCATCGTCTCGGCGGGCACTGCGGTCGTCGGCCTGCTGATCGTCGGCCTGGTGCACAGTTATTTCGCCGAACGCATCGGCGCACAGGAAGGCCGCAACCAGTTCCTGAAGGGCGAAATCGCCAAGCTCGAGACCGAGATCGCCGAGATCAACAAGCTGAAAGACGAGATCCGCGCGCTGCTCGCGCGCAAGCAGGTGATCGAGACGCTCCAGGCCGACCGCGCGCAGACGGTGCACCTGCTCGACGAGCTGGTCAAGCAGATGCCCGAAGGGGTATTTCTCAAGTCGCTCTCGCAAAAGGGCATGCGCATCCAGCTGCTCGGCTATGCGCAGTCGAACGCGCGCGTCTCCACGCTGATGCGCAACATCGAGTCGTCGCGCTGGCTCAGCTCGCCGGAGCTGATCGAGGTGAAGTCGGCGCCGATGGAGAAGCGGCGCGTCTCGGAGTTCAACCTGTTCATGTCGCTCAAGCGCGAGGCGGCGCCCGCCGCGCCGGCGGCAGCGCCTGCCAAGAAAGGCTAGCCATGGCGGCCGTCAACTTCAACGCCCTGCTGGATGAGTTCAAGCGCACCAACTGGAAGGATCCGGGCACCTGGCACGCGGCGCCGAAGCTCCTGGTGCTGCTCGGCATCCTGATCGCGATTCCGGTGGCCGGGTATTTCGTCGACACCAGCACCCAGATCGAGGACCTCGAGAAGCTGCGCGGCGAGGAAACGCGGCTCAAGGAGCAGTACCTCGACAAGAAAAAGCAGGCGATCAATCTGGATCTGCACCGGCAGCAGTTGCGCGAGATCGACACGCAGTTCGGAGCGCTCTTGCGCCAGCTGCCGAACCGCTCGCAGATGGATGCGCTGCTGGTCGACATCAATCAGGCGGGGCTCGGCCGCGGGCTGCAGTTCGAGCTCTTCAGGCCGTCGCCCGCCGAAATCACGCGCGAGTTCTACGCCGAGCGGCCGATCGCGGTAAAGGTGACGGGCAGCTATCACGACATGGGCGCCTTCGCGAGCGACGTCGGCCAGTTGCCGCGCATCGTCACGCTGAACGATGTCACCATCACCGCCGATCCGAAGGCGGGGAGCATGTTGACGATGGATGCCACCGCGCGCACCTTCCGTTACCTCGACGACGACGAGCTCGCCGCGCAGAGGAAGGGTGCGAAAGGACCGGCCAAGAAATGAGGCGCGCGCACGCTCTTGCGCATTGGCTGACTGCGGCCCTCGCCAGCGCCGCGCTGCTCGCCGCTTGCGGCGCCGAGGAGCACGGCGACCTCAAGCAGGAGCTCGCGCAGCTCACCAAGGACTTTCGCGGGCAGGTGCCGCCGCTGCCGCAGGTGAAGCCTTACGAGCCGGTGCCCTATACCGCGGAGAGCCAGGTGGATCCGTTCCGCCCCGACCGCATCGAGGTGGCGCAGGCGGGCACGCGCACCTCGGACGCCAAGAGCAAGATCGCGGAGCACGAGAAGCGCGTCAAGGAGCCGCTCGAGGCGTTCCCGCTCGAGTCGATCACGATGCTCGGCACGATCACGCAGGACAAGGAGACCTTCGCGCTGGTGAAGGCCGGCCCCAATCTCTACCGCGTGAAGAAGGGCAACTACATGGGGCAGAACTTCGGCGTGATCACCGGTATCGACGAGGGATCGATCAAGCTGAAGGAGCTGGTGCAGGACGGCACCGGCGAGTGGGTCGAGCGGGCCAGCGCGCTCCAACTGGTGGAGGCACAAAAATGAAAACCAACACGCTTCTCTACGCGTTCGCCCTGTGGCTCGCGGCCTTCGGGCTGGCGGCGGCGCAGTCGAACAGCATCGAGTCCTTCGAGGTCACGCAGGTCGGCGGCAAGACCGTGGTGCGCGTCACGACGAAGGAGCCGCTGCGCAGCGTGCCGCCGAATTTCGCGGTGGCCAATCCGGCGCGCATTGCCTTCGACTTCCCGAACACGGTGAACGCCCTCGGCCGCTCGGCGCAGGAGATCGGCCAGGGTGAGCTGCGCAGCATGAACATCGTGCAGGGCACCGATCGCACGCGCCTGGTGCTGAACCTGCGCCGCTCGGTGGCGCACGAGGCGGCGATCGACGGCCGCAACGTCCTCATCACGCTCGCCGAGCCGCAGCAGGTGCAGCCCACCCCCGGCGGCCAGGTCGCGAGCTTCGCGGAAGGACGCGCCGACACCAAGCATGCGATCCGCGACGTCGATTTCCGGCGCGGCCGCGCGGGCGAAGGGCGGGTGATCGTCGATCTCTCCGACAGCTCTACCGGCATCGACATCCGCCAGCAGGGGCAGAACCTGGTGGTGGAGTTCCTGAAGACGGCGCTGCCGGAGAACCTGCGCCGGCGCCTCGACGTGATCGATTTCGGCACGCCCGTGAACACGGTGAGCACCTTCCAGCAGGGCGAGAACGTGCGCATGGTGATCGAGCCGAAGGGCCAGTGGGAGCACAACGCCTACCAGTCCGACACGCAATTCGTGCTCGAAGTGAAGGCGGTGTCCGCCGATCCGGCGCGCGGCGCGCAACGCGGCCGCTACACCGGCGAGAAGCTATCGCTCAACTTCCAGAACGTGGAAGTGCGCGCCGTGCTGAACGTGATCGCGGACTTCACCGACCTCAACATCATCACCAGCGACACCGTGGCCGGCAACATCACGCTGCGGCTGAAGGACGTGCCGTGGGATCAGGCGCTCGAGATCATCCTGCAGACGCGCGGGCTGGACAGCCGGCGCAGCGGCAACGTCATCTGGATCGCGCCGCGCGACGAGCTCGCGACGCGCGAGAAGCTCGCGCTCGAGGCGCAGCAGCAGATCTCGGACCTCGAGCAGACGCGCACCGAAACCTTCCAGATGAACTACCAGAAGGCGGCGGACGTGCAGAAGCTGCTTTCCGACCCGACGCAGCGCATCCTCTCCAAGCGCGGCAGCGCCGTGGTCGACGCGCGCACCAACACGCTCTTCGTGCAGGACACGCCGAGCCGGCTCGAGGAGGTGAGACGGCTGCTCTCCAAGATCGACGTGGCCGTGCGCCAGGTGATGATCGAGGCGCGCATCGTCGAGGCGAACGAAACCTTCAGCCGCAACCTCGGCGTCAAGCTCGGCTACCTCGACAACAAGGGACTGCAAGGCGGCAGCCCCGGGTTCCCGCTGCCGGGCGGCAACAAGGCGCTCGTCAGCGGCAACTACCTCGGCTCCGGCGAGCAGACCGGACAGGCGGCGATCACGGGCAACAGCTTCATTCCCGACACCCAGTTCGTCCAGATGCCCGCCTCCGGCCTGAACGGCTTTCCAGCCGGCAACGTATCGCTTTCCATTTTCAGCAATTCGATGCAGCGCTTCCTGTACCTCGAGCTGTCCGCTCTCGAGGCGGACGGCAAGGGCAAGATCATCGCCAGCCCGCGTGTGCTCACCGCCGACCAGGTCGAAGCCGTGATCGAGCAGGGCACCGAGATTCCTTACCAGCAGGCGACCTCCTCGGGGGCCACCTCGGTGACCTTCCGCAAGGCGAACCTCGCGCTCAAGGTAAAACCGCAGATCACGCCCGACGGCAACATCACCATGACGCTCGACGTCAACAAAGACCAGCCGGGCGCCCAGACCGCCTCCGGCCTCGCCATCAGCACCAAGCACGTGAAGACCGAGGTGCTGGTGGAAAACGGCGGCACGGTGGTGATCGGCGGCATCTACGAGCAGAACGATCGCACCGACGTCACCAAGGTGCCGCTGCTCGGCGACCTGCCCGTCATCGGCTGGCTGTTCAAGAACACGTCGGTATCGACCGGGAAGAACGAACTGCTGATCTTCATCACTCCGCGCATCGTGAACGAGCGCCTGACCATTCGATAATCGCGCGCTTCCCGCCGGCTTCGCCGCGCCTGCGGCCGGGAGGACCCCGGCCGTTTTTGTTCCTACAATGCCGTCATGAAGCGACCCGGCAACCTCTATCTCGTCGGCATGATGGGCGCCGGCAAGACCACGGTCGGGCGCCTGCTCGCGCGGCGCCTCAAGCTGCGCTTTATCGATTGCGACCACGAGATCGAGCGCCGCTGCGGCGTGAAGGTGCCGCTGATCTTCGACATCGAGGGTGAGGCCGGCTTCCGCGCACGCGAGACGCAGGTGCTTGGCGAGCTGACCGCGCTCGAAGGCGTGGTGCTCGCCACCGGGGGCGGGGCGGTGCTCGCCGAAGCGAACCGTCGCCGCCTCGCCGCCGGCGGCACGGTGATCTATCTCTGCGCGCAGCCCGAGGAGCTCTACGAGCGCGTGCGGCAGGATCGCAACCGGCCGCTGCTCGCGACACCCGATCCGCTGGGCCGGCTGCGGGAGCTCTACGTGCGCCGCGACCCGCTGTACCGCGAGGTCGCCGACCTCGTGGTCGATACCGGGCGGCAGAGCGTGCAAAGCCTCGCGCGCACCCTCGTCGATCAGCTGGCAGACCGATGGAAAGCCTCAGCGTAGCCCTCGGCAGCCGCTCCTATCCGATCCATCTCGGCGCGGATTTGCTCGCGCGCAGTGAGCTGTATGCGCCGCACGTGTCGGGGAGCGCGGTCATCGTCACCAACGATGTGGTCGCGCCGCTTTACCTCGGGCGAGTGCGCAGCGCTCTGCAGACTCTCGGCGCGCGCGTGAGCGAAGTGATCGTCGAAGACGGCGAGCGCGCGAAGAGCTGGTCGACGCTCGAGCGCGTGCTCGATGCGCTTCTCGCGGCCCGCCTCGGTCGTGATGCGACCGTTGTGGCTCTCGGGGGCGGCGTCATCGGCGATCTCGCGGGCTTCGCCGCGGCGATTTACCTGCGCGGCATTGCCTTCATCCAGGTCCCGACGACCCTGCTCGCGCAGGTTGATTCTTCGGTCGGCGGCAAGACCGTGATCAACCATCCACGCGGCAAGAATATGATCGGTGCCTTTCACCAGCCGGTTGCCGTGATCAGCGATATCGCCACGCTCGACACGCTTCCCGACCGGGAGCTTCGCGCCGGGCTCGCTGAGGTGATCAAGCACGGCGTTGCGCTCGACGCGCCGTTCTTTGATTGGCTCGAGCAGAACATCGAGCCGCTTCTGGCGCGCGAGCGTTCCGCCCTCGTTTACGCTGTGCGCCGCTCCTGCGAGCTCAAAGCCGCCATCGTCGCGAACGACGAGCGTGAAGCAGGGCTGCGCGCGCTCCTCAACCTCGGCCACACCTTCGGTCATGCCATCGAAACCGCCACGGGTTTCGGCCCGTGGCTCCACGGCGAAGCCGTCGCCGCCGGCATGGTGATGGCCGCGGAACTCTCCGCGCGCGCCGGCCTCCTCGGCGCAGACGACGCCGAACGTATCAAGCTCTTGATTCGCCGCGCAGGCTTGCCTACGAGCGGGCCAAAACTCAAGCCGCAAACTTGGCGTGAGCTGATCGCGCTCGATAAGAAAAGCGCGGGTGGCCGGGTGCGCTTCGTGCTCCTCGAAGCCGTGGGCCGCGCGAAGCTCGAAGCTGGTGTCGACGAGCGATTGGTGGACGAGGCCATCGCCGCTGCAGTGCAGTAAGCCTTGTAGCCTGCGGACCCCAAAGGTATATTCGAAGGCCGACCGTGACTTTTTGTGCATAGCGGCAAGAGCGCATGGGCATAGAACCCCAAGGCCTGTACCGTCCTGAAAACGAGCACGACGCGTGCGGCGTCGGCTTCGTCGCGAACATCAAGGGCAGGAAGTCGCACACCATCGTCGAGCAGGGGCTGACGGTGCTGCGCAACCTGACCCATCGCGGCGCGGTGGGCTGGGACCCGAAGCTCTCCGACGGCGCCGGCATCCTGATCCAGATTCCCGATCGCTTCTACCGGGAAGAGATGGCCAAGCAGGGCGTCAAGCTGCCGCCCGCGGGGCAATACGGCGTCGGCATGGTGTTCCTGCCGCGCGACCCGGCCTCGCGCATCGCCTGTGAATACGAGATCGAGCGCGCCATCAAGGACGAAGGCCAGCAGCTGCTCGGCTGGCGCGACGTGCCGGTCGACAATTCCGATCTCGCGCAGCCCGCGATCCAGCTCGAGCCGGTGATCCGCCAGGTGTTCATCGGCCGCGGCCGGCGCGTGACCGTGACCGACGCGCTCGAGCGCAAGCTCTACATCATCCGCAAGAGCTCGGGCCACGCGATCCAAGCGCTCAAGCTCAAGCACGCCAAGGCGTTCTACGTGCCTTCGATGTCGGCGCGCACCGTCTGCTACAAGGGCATGCTGCTCGCGAACCAGGTCGGCGAGTACTACCTCGATCTCAAGGACGCGCGCGTCGAATCGGCGCTCGCGCTGGTGCACCAGCGCTTCTCGACCAACACTTTCCCGTCCTGGGATCTCGCCCACCCCTTCCGCCTGATCTGCCACAACGGCGAGATCAATACGCTGCGCGGCAACGTCAACTGGATCCGCGCGCGCCAGGGCGCCATCTCCTCGCCGATCCTCGGCGCGGACCTGGAAAAGCTGTGGCCGCTCATCTATCCCGGACAGTCCGACTCGGCCTCGTTCGACAACGCGCTGGAGCTGCTGGTCATGGGCGGCTACTCGGTGGCCCACGCCATGATGATGATGATCCCGGAGGCGTGGGAGAACCACACGCTGATGGATCCGCAGCGGCGCGCGTTCTACGAATATCACGCGGCCATGATGGAACCCTGGGACGGGCCGGCGTCCATCGCCTTCACCGACGGCCGCCAGATCGGCGCCACGCTCGACCGCAATGGCCTGCGGCCTTCGCGCTACATCGTCACCGACGACGACCTGGTGATCATGGGCTCCGAATGCGGCTGCCTGCCGGTGCCGGAAGAGCGCATCGTGAAGAAGTGGCGCCTGCAGCCGGGCAAGATGTTCCTGGTCGATTTGGAGAAGGGCCGCATCGTCGACGACAAGGAGCTGAAGGACACGCTCGCGGGCGCGAAGCCGTACGCCGAATGGATCGAGCGCATCCGGGTCAAGCTCGACGAAGTCGAGACCGAGAAGACTCAGCCGTACAAGTCGCGCGTGCCGCTGATCGACCGACAGCAGGCCTTCGGCTACACGCAGGAGGACCTCAAGTTCATCCTGCAGCCGATGACCGCCAACGGCGAGGAGCCGGTGGGCTCGATGGGCAACGACTCGCCGCTCGCGGTGCTGTCGAACAAGAACAAGACGCTGTACCACTATTTCAAGCAGCTCTTCGCCCAGGTGACCAACCCGGCGATCGATCCGATCCGCGAGGAGCTGGTGATGTCGCTCGTCTCGTTCATCGGCCCGAAGCCCAACCTGCTCGGCATCGATGAACTGAACCCGCCGCTGCGCCTCGAGGTGTCGCAGCCGGTGCTCGACTTCTACGAGATGGAGAAGATTCGACACATCGAGCGCTACACCGGCGGCAAGTTCAAGTCCTGCGAGCTCGATATCACCTACCCGGTCCCTTGGGGCAAGGAAGCGGTCGAGGCACGCCTCGCCTCGCTCGCCGCGCAGGCCGAGGACGCCGTGCGCTCGGGCTATTCGATCATCGTGATCTCCGACCGCCTGGTCGATCGCGAGCGCGTGGCGATCCCCGCGTTGCTCGCGCTCTCGGCTATCCACCAGCACCTGGTGGGCAAGGGCCTGCGCACCTCCACCGGCCTGGTGGTCGAGACCGGCAGCGCGAGAGAAGTGCACCACTTTGCGCTCCTCGGCGGCTACGGCGCCGAGGCGGTGCATCCCTACTTGGCACTGGAGACGGTGCTCGCGCTCAACCCTGGCGCGGGCTCGAAGGCCCTCAAGAACTACGTCAAGGCGATCGGCAAGGGGCTGAAGAAGGTCATGTCCAAGATGGGCATCTCGACCTACATGTCCTACACCGGATCGCAGCAGTTCGAAGCCGTGGGCATGGCGAAATCGCTGGTCGACAAATACTTCACCGGCACGGCGTCCAACATCGAGGGCATCGATGTCTTCCAGGTCGCCGAGGAGGCGCTGCGCATCCACCGTGCCGCCTTCGACGAGCGCGACCCGGTGCTCGCGACGATGCTCGATGCGGGCGGCGAATACGCCTGGCGCGTGCGCGGCGAGGATCACACCTGGACCCCCGATGCGATCGCCAAGCTGCAGCACGCCTCGCGCGCGAACTCCTCCGCCACGTACAAGGAGTACGCGGCGCTCATCAACGACCAGTCGCGGCGCCACATGACCTTCCGCGGGCTGTTCGAGTTCCGCTTGGATCAATGCAAGCCGGTGCCGATCGAGGAGGTCGAGCCCGCGGCAGAAATCGTCAAGCGCTTTTCCACCGGCGCGATGTCGCTAGGCTCGATCTCGACCGAGGCGCACACCACGCTCGCCATCGCGATGAACCGGATCGGTGGCCGCTCCAATACCGGCGAAGGCGGCGAGGACCGCCGGCGCTATGCGCTGGTCAAGGCGGGCGAGACCCTGCAGTCCCGCTTAGGGAAATCCAGGGTGGAAGTCGACATCCCGCTGCGCGAGGGCGACTCGCTCAAGTCCAAGATCAAGCAAGTCGCCTCGGGCCGCTTCGGCGTGACCGCGGAATACCTGGCGAGCGCCGAGATGCTGCAGATCAAGATCGCGCAGGGCGCGAAGCCCGGCGAAGGCGGCCAGCTCCCCGGCCGCAAGGTCTCGGAATACATCGCCGAGCTGCGCTACGCCACGCCCGGGGTCGAGCTGATCTCGCCGCCGCCGCACCACGATATCTACTCGATCGAGGATCTCGCGCAGCTGATCCACGACCTGAAGAACTCCAACCCGCAAGCCGCGATCTCGGTCAAGCTGGTTTCCGAAGTGGGCGTCGGCACCATCGCGGCGGGCGTGGCGAAAGGCAAGTCGGACCACGTCACCATCGCCGGCCACGACGGCGGCACCGGCGCGTCGCCCTGGTCCTCGATCAAGCACGCCGGCACGCCGTGGGAGCTCGGCCTCGCCGAGACGCAGCAGACGCTGGTGCTCAACCGCCTGCGCGGGCGCATCGCCGTGCAGGTCGACGGCCAGATGAAGACCGGCCGCGACGTGGTGATCGGCGCGATCCTCGGCGCCGACGAGTTCGGCTTCGCCACGGCGCCGCTGGTGGTCGAGGGCTGCATCATGATGCGCAAGTGCCACCTCAACACCTGCCCGGTGGGCGTGGCGACGCAGGACCCGGTGCTGCGGCGCAAGTTCGAAGGCAAGCCCGAGCACGTCGTCAATTACTTCTTCTTCGTCGCCGAAGAGGTGCGCGAGCTGATGGCTCAGCTCGGCATCAGGAAAGTGGATGACCTGATCGGGCGCACCGAGCTTCTGGATATGAAGCAGGGGATCGAGCACTGGAAGGCGAAAGGCCTCGACTTCACCAAGGTATTCACGATGCCGCGCATGCCGGCAGAGGTCGCGCGCTTCCATCGCGAAAGCCAGGCGCACGGCCTGGAGAAAGCGCTCGACAACCGCATCATCGAGCTCGCCCAACCCGCGCTCGAGCGGCGCGAGAAGGTGACGATCGAGATGCCGATCCGCAACATCAACCGCACGGTCGGCACGACGCTGTCGTGGCACATCGCCAGGCGATACGGCCATGAAGGCCTGCCCGACGACACGATCCACGTGCGGTTTGCCGGCTCGGCGGGCCAGAGCTTCGGCGCCTTCCTCGCGCGCGGCGTGACGCTCGATCTCGTTGGCGACACGAACGACTACTGCGGCAAGGGACTCTCCGGCGGCCGCATTTCTGTCCAGCCCTCGCCCAAGTTCCGCGGCGATCCCGCCGACAACATCATCACCGGCAACGTCGTGCTTTATGGCGCGATCGCCGGCGAGGCCTACTTCCGCGGCGTCGCGGGCGAGCGCTTCGCGGTGCGCAACTCCGGCGCAGCCGCCGTCGTCGAAGGCGTTGGCGACCACGGCTGCGAATACATGACCGGCGGCACGGTGGTCGTGCTGGGTGCGACTGGGCGCAACTTCGCTGCCGGCATGTCGGGCGGCATCGCCTATGTGCTGGATCTCGACGGCGAGTTCGCCAAGCGCTGCAACGCCGCGATGGTCGAGCTCGAGACGCTGCTGCCCGAATCGGAGCAGCAGGCGAAGCTCGCGCGCGAGCTTTGGCACCGCAGCGAGTCCGACGAGACGCTGGTGCGCCGCCTGGTGGAGAACCATGCGCGCTACACCAACTCCCGGCGCGCCGCGGAGATCTTGGAGAACTGGGCGCAGTACCGCGCGAAGTTCGTCAAGGTCTTTCCCAAGGAATACCGCCGCGCGCTCGGCGAGCTGGCCGGCCAGAAGAAAGCGGCCGCGTAGTGGGCAAGGTCACCGGATTTCTCGAGCACGAGCGGCTCGAGGAGCCGCACGAAGCGGCCGAAGCACGGAAGAAACATTACCGTGAGTTTTATCTCCGGCTGGCGGATGACGCCGCGGGCGTGCAGGGCGCGCGCTGCATGGACTGCGGCATCCCTTTCTGCATGTCCGGCTGCCCGGTGAACAACATCATTCCCGACTGGAACGACCTCGTGTACCGCCAGGATTGGAAGGCCGCCATCGAGGTCCTGCACTCGACCAACAACTTCCCCGAGTTCACCGGCCGCATCTGCCCCGCGCCCTGCGAGGAAGCCTGCGTGCTGCGCATCAACGAGGACGCCGTCGGCATCAAGTCCATCGAGCACGCCATCGCCGACAAGGCCTGGGAAGAGGGCTGGGTACGGCCGCAACGCGCCGCGCATCCGACCGGGCGGCGCGTCGCCGTAATCGGGTCCGGGCCTGCCGGGCTCGCTTGCGCGCAGCAACTCGCGCGCGCGGGGCACGAAGTCACCGTGTTCGAAAAGAGCGACCGCATCGGCGGTCTCTTGCGCTATGGGATCCCGGACTTCAAGCTCGATAAGGGCGTGATCGACCGGCGCCTGGACCAGCTGCGCGCCGAGGGTGTGAAGTTCCGCGCCGGCGTCTACGTTGGCGCGGCGCCACTGCCCAAGGGCGTCCCCAGCGACGCGCGCGAGAGCATCTCCGCCGAGCA
>DASXRW010000095.1:0-9862 GCA_036506355.1 Burkholderiales bacterium | reverse complement strand
GCAGGTCAGCGGATCGTCGGCGACGATCACCGGCAGCCCGGTCTCCTCCATTAGCAGGCGGTCGAGGTCACGCAACAGCGCCCCACCGCCGGTGAGCACCATACCCTTCTCGGCGATGTCGGCGCCGAGCTCGGGCGGGGTTTGCTCGAGCGCGCTCTTCACGGCGGACACGATCTGATTCAATGGCTCGGTGAGCGCTTCCAGGATTTCGTTGGAGCTGATGGTGAAGCTGCGCGGTATGCCCTCGGCGAGGTTGCGGCCCTTCACTTCCATTTCGCGCACTTCGCTCCCCGGGAAGGCGGAGCCGATTTCCTTCTTGATCATCTCGGCGGTGGTCTCGCCGATCAGCATGCCGTAGTTGCGCCGGATGTAGTTGATGATCGCCTCGTCGAACTTGTCGCCGCCGACGCGCACCGAGCCCGAATACACCATGCCGCCGAGCGAGATCACGCCAACCTCGGTGGTGCCGCCGCCGATGTCGACCACCATCGATCCCGTGGCGTCGGCCACCGGCAGGTCCGCGCCGATCGCGGCCGCCATCGGCTCCTCGATCAGGAACACCTGGCCCGCGCCCGCGCCCATCGCGCTTTCCCTTATTGCGCGGCGCTCGACCTGGGTCGAGCCGCAGGGCACGCAGATGATGATGCGGGGTGCAGGGGAGAAGAGCTTGTTGTCGTGCACCTTCTTGATGAACTGCTTCAGCATCTGCTCGGTCACGGTGAAGTCCGCGATCACGCCGTCCTTCATCGGGCGGATGGCGATGATGTTGCCCGGGGTCTTGCCGAGCATCATCTTGGCTTCCTTGCCGACCGCCTGGATGGTCTTCTTGCCGCTGGGGCCGGCCTCTTGGCGGATCGCGACCACCGAGGGCTCGTCGAGTACGATCCCTTTGCCGCGCACGTAGATGAGCGTGTTGGCGGTGCCGAGGTCGATGGCGAGGTCGTTGGAGAAGTAGCTGCGCAGGAATCCGAACATGGGCAAGGTCGAGGCTCTTTTCGTTTCTTAAACTGGGCCTTAGCGCTGCGGCAAGACCCCTGAAAATGGCCGCTATGATACGCTAACGACGCTACGGGAGATAAGGCAATACTCCCCTGGCTCCCCCGGTCCGAAAGAAATGTCGCTAACCCCCGACGACGTGCTGCGCCTCGCGCGCCTCGCCCGCATCGCGATCCAGCCCGACGAAGCCGGCGCGGTGCTCGATCGCCTGAACCGGGTGCTCGGCCTGATCGACCAGATGCGCGCCGTCGACACGCAGGGCATCGAGCCGATGGCCCACGCCGTTGATGTAGTTCAGCGTTTGCGGCCAGACGAAGTGCGCGAGTCCGACCAGCGCAAGCTTTATCAGTCTGTCGCTCCCGGAGTCCAGGACGGGCTGTACCTCGTGCCCAAGGTGATCGAGTAGCTTGCTGAACGCCACGCTCCGCGAGCTCTCGGCCGCGCTCGACGCCAAGAAGGTCTCGTCCGTCGAGCTGACGCGCCAGTGTCTCGAGCGCATCGGGCGCTTCAACCAGCAGCTGAACGCCTTCATCGACGTTGACGAATCGCTCGCCCTGGAGGCTGCGAAGCGCGCCGACGCGCGCCGCGCCCGCGGTGAAGGTCAGCCGCTCGCCGGCATCCCCATCGCGCACAAGGACATCTTCTGCACGCGCACCCTGCGCACTACCTGCGGCTCGCGGATGCTCGAGAACTACGTGAGCCCGTACGACGCGCACGTCGTCGAGCAGCTCGAGCGCGCGGGCACGGTGCTCGTCGGTAAATGCAACATGGACGAGTTCGCGATGGGCTCCTCCACCGAAACCTCGCATTTCGGGCCCGCCCGCAACCCGTGGGACAAGCGCCTGGTTCCCGGCGGCTCCTCGGGCGGCTCGGCGGCGGCGGTCGCGGCGCGCCTGGTGCCCGCGGCGACCGGCACCGACACCGGCGGCTCGATCCGCCAGCCCGCCGCCCTCTCCGGCGTATGCGGGCTCAAGCCTACCTACGGCGTCGTCTCGCGCTACGGCATCGTCGCCTTTGCCTCGTCTCTCGACCAGGCCGGACCGATCGCGAAGAGCGCCGCTGACCTCGCGCTCCTGATGAACGCCATGGCCGGATTCGACGAGCGCGACTCGACCAGCCTCGAGCGCCCGAAGGAGGATTACGGGCGCTCGCTCGGCACCGAGCTCAAGGGCCTGCGCATCGGCGTGCCGAAGGAGTACTTCGGCGAAGGCATCGACGCCGGCGTACTGCGCGCGGTCGAGGCGGGGCTCGCCTGGTATGAGGCGCAGGGCGCGCGCCGCGTCGACCTGGAGCTGCCGAACTCGGCGCTCGGCGTGCCGGTGTACTACGTGATCGCGCCCGCCGAAGCCTCGTCGAACCTCTCGCGCTTCGACGGCGTGCGCTACGGCCACCGCGCGCAGGGGTACAGTGACCTCATGGACATGTACTGCCGCACGCGCGCCGAAGGCTTCGGCGACGAGGTCAAGCAGCGCATCCTGGTGGGCACCTACGTGCTGTCCCACGGCTACTACGACGCCTACTACCTGCAGGCGCAGAAAGTGCGCCGCCTGATCGCGCGCGATTTTGCCCGCGCTTTCGAGCGCTGCGACCTGATTCTCGGACCGACCTCGCCAACGACGGCCTTTGCGATCGGCGCAAAGGCGAGCGACCCGGTGCAGATGTACCTGAACGACATCTTCACCGTCTCGGCGCCGCTCGCCGGGCTGCCCGCCCTGTCGATTCCCTGCGGCTTCGACGAAGCGGGATTGCCGGTCGGCCTGCAGCTCACCGGAAACTATTTTTCGGAAGCACGCCTGATCGGTACCGCGCACCGCTACCAGCAGGCGACCGACTGGCATCTGCGCGTGCCGAAGGAGACGCCGCTGTGAAGTGTCTCGCATTCGTCGCCCTGCTGGTCCCGGTCGCGGCGTGGTCGCAGACTGAAACGCGCGAGCTCGTCGGCCAGATCGGCAGCCGCCCGGCGCTGCTCGTGCTGCACGCCAGCCGCACCGCCGAGGGCGCCTGGCAAATGGCCGGCGAATACGTGGTGCTGCCGACCCTGCAGCGGCGCTTTCTCGAAGGCGAGTCGAGCCCCGAGATCGGCGTCACGACGCTGCGCGAAGGCATCACGCCGATCCTCTTCGGCCGGCCGCCCACGGGCGAGCTGCGCGGTACTTTGCGCGCGGGCATCTTCAAGGGTGCGCGCTTCGCGCCCGGCGGCCAGGAGCGCGAGCGCTTCGAGTTCAGCGAAGCGTTCCCGTCGATGGACGCTTACAGCGCGAACCTTCGCTGCGATGCCACCGATGCGCACTACGCCTCCAACCTCCAAATGGCGGTGGAAGCCGGGAAGCTGCAGTCGTTCGATTGGCGCTCCACGGTCGCGGCCAGTGGCCACGCTTGCAGCATTGCTAACTTGCAACAGCAGCCCTTTAAGGGCGGGCTGCGCTTCAGCGCCGGCCGCTGCAACGTCACGCTGCGCGAGGTCGGCGACTATGTACGGCTCGCGGCTGAGAACTGCGTCGAGCAATGCGGCTCGCAGGCGTACCTCGAGCCCTTGCTGATCGACCGGCGCGGCAACTGCCGGCTGCTGCGCGGCGAATCGAGGTAGCGCGTGGCCTGGGAAGTCGTGGTCGGTATCGAGACCCATGCCCAGTTGCGCACGCGGAGCAAGATCTTCTCCGCCGCCGCCACCGCTTTCGGCGCCCCGCCAAATACCCAGGCATCCGCGGTCGACATCGCGCTTCCGGGCACACTGCCGGTGCTCAACCGCGCGCCCGTCGAGCATGCCATCCGCTTCGGGCTCGCCATCGGCGCCACGATCAGCCGGCGCTCGATCTTCGCGCGCAAGAACTACTTCTACCCCGACCTGCCGAAGGGCTACCAGATCAGCCAGTACGAGAGCCCGATCGTGCAGGGCGGCTCGATCCGCATCCTCGCGCCGCATTTGGGAAATGAGAGCGAGAAGACCATCCAGCTCACCCGAGCTCATCTCGAGGAGGACGCCGGCAAATCGCTCCATGAGATGGACGGCATGTCCGGCATCGACCTCAACCGCGCCGGCACGCCGCTCCTGGAGATCGTCTCCGAACCGGACCTGCGCGGCGCGAAGGAAGCGGTCGCCTATGCGCGCGCGCTGCATGCGCTGGTGGTGTGGATCGGCATCTGCGACGGCAACATGCAGGAGGGATCGTTTCGTTGCGACGCCAACGTCTCGGTCCGCAGGCCTGGAACACCGCTCGGCACGCGTTGCGAGATCAAGAACCTCAACTCGTTCCGCTTCATGGAGCGCGCGATCGAGTTCGAAGCGCGCCGCCAGATCGAGCTCCTCGAGGAGGGCGGGCGCATCGAGCAGGAAACGCGGCTCTACGACGCCGAACGCGACGAGACCCGCTCGATGCGCACCAAGGAGGACGCGCAGGACTACCGCTATTTCCCGGATCCCGATTTGCTGCCGCTGGTCGTGACGCAGGACATGATCGAGCGCGTGCGCCAGGGCTTGCCCGAGCTACCCGAGGCGCGCCGCGAGCGCTTCGTGCGCGACTACGGACTGCCGGCGTATGACGCGCGCGTACTCACCGCGAGCCGCGCGGCGGCCGATTACTTCGAAGCGCTCGTCAAGGCCTCGGGCGTGGAGCCCAAGCTCTGCGCCAACTGGCAGATGGGCGAACTTGCCGCGGCGCTGAATCGCGAGGAGCGCGCGATCGAAGACAGCCGTATTTCGCCGGATGACCTCGGCTGGATCGTGAAGCAGGTTGCCTCGGGCGAGCTGACCGGCAAGATGGCGAAGCGCGTGTTCGATGTCACCTGGGACCGCGGCGAGGCGCCGCAGAGCGTGGTGGAAAAAGAGGGCCTGAAGCCGATCAGCGACGCGGCGGCCGTCGAGAAGCTGGTGGACGAAGTGCTCGCGGCGAACGCCAAGCAGGTCGAGGATTACCGCGCGGGCAAGGAGAAGGCCTTCAACTCGCTCGTCGGGCAGGTGATGAAAGCGAGCAAGGGCAAGGCGCATCCGGCGCAGGTGAACGAACTACTGCGCCGCAAGCTCGCGCGCTAGCGCTTGCCGCGCGTCGCCTCGAGGTAGCGCTTCTTGTCCTCGTCGTACTTGGCGTTGATCACGTTGACTTCCTTCTTCTTTACCGCCAGGAGATCTTCCTGCGCCTTGAGGTCGATGTCGGAGTTCTTGAGGTCGCTGGTGAGCTTTGCCGGCGGGCCGCCCTTGGCCTTCTTGTCCTTGCCGTCCTGATAGAACGCGAGCTCCTTTTCGTAGCCGGCGCGGCGCTTCCTCAGCGCTTCGATCTTGGTTTCCACTTCGTGCACGGCCCGCTCGTTGTCTTGGAGCGCGCGCTTGCGCGCCTCCTCGATGTCGCGTTCGCTGGTGTAGGTGGCGAGCAGCGCGCGGCTGCGGCGCGTCTCCTCGCGGCTCGCGGCCTCTTGTTCCTTCTTCTTCTCCGCCGCGGCTTCCTTCTGGGCGCGCGCTTTTTCTTCGCCTTCCGGATCGATGCGGCGCACGACCAGGCCCTGCGCGTTCAACTGCTCGACCGGGCGGCCGACGCATTGCATCGGAATGGTCGAGCCGTAGTATTTCTTGCCGTCATTGCCGGTGCAGCGGTAAGTGGCCTGGGCTTGCGCGGCGAGCGGCGCGATCAGCGCCAGGCTACTGCCGATGAGAAGCATTCTGAGCATCGCGTTCCTCCCGAACGTCGAATCCGGCGATTTTAACCTGCTAAAATCCTGAGCGCGCATGCACTTCGCCGACAAGGCGCTCATCGCCGAGATCACGGCCCGAATGCTGCTCGAGGTCAAGGCGGTACTGTTCTTCGAAGACCAGCCTTTCATTTTTACCTCCGGCTGGGCGAGCCCGGTCTACATCGACTGCCGCAAGCTCATCTTCTATCCACGCATTCGCAGCCAATTGGTTGACTTCGCCGCCGCCACCCTGGCGCGCGACGTGGGTTTCGAGCAGTTCGACGTCATCGCCGGCGGCGAGACCGCGGGCATCCCCTACGCGGCCTGGATCGCCGAGCGGCTTGGCTTGCCGATGCAGTACGTGAGGAAGAAGCCGAAGGGCTTCGGCCGCAACGCGCAGATCGAAGGCGACATCCGCGAAGGCGCGCGCACGCTGCTGGTCGAGGACCTCACCACCGACGGGCGCTCGAAGATCAATTTTTGCAAGGCGCTGCGCGACGCCGGCGCCATCGTCGACCACGTGTTCGTCAACTTCTACTACGACATCTTCCCCGAGTCGAAGAAGACGCTCGCCGATCTGGGCGTGCGCCTGCACCACCTCGCCAGCTGGTGGGACGTGCTCGCCGTGGTGAAGAAGGACAGCTACCTGCAGTCGGCGCAGATCGCGGAGGTCGAGAAGTTCCTGCACGAGCCGGCGAAGTGGTCCGCCGCGCATGGCGGCGTGTCCGCCTTTCCCAGCGGTTGAGAGTAATAACGCTCAACGTCAACGGCGTACGCTCGGCGGCAAGCAAGGGTCTGTTCCGCTGGCTGGCGACGCAGCGCCCCGATGTCGTCTGCCTGCAGGAGATGAAATGCCAGGAGGCCGACCTCGACGCGAAGCTCCACGGCCTGAAGCTCTACCAGACCTGCCACGCCTTCGCCAAGAAGAAAGGCTACAGCGGCGTCGCGCTCTATAGCCGCAAGACGCCGGACGAGGTGCTGCGCGGCTTCCAGAATCGCGAGTTCGACGCCGAAGGCCGCTATGTCGAGGCGCGCTTCGGCAACCTGTGGGTCGTGTCGGTGTATCTGCCGTCGGGCTCCGCCGGCCCGCACCGCCAGGCGTCCAAGTTCCGCTTCCTCAAGCACTTCCTGCGGCACTTGGAGCGGCTGCGCGACCGCGGCCGGGAGATCATCCTGTGCGGCGACTGGAACATCGCGCACCAGCAGATCGATCTCAAGAACTGGCGCTCCAACCAGAAGAACTCCGGCTTCCTGCCCGAGGAGCGCGCTTGGCTCACGCGCGTGTTCGACGAGATCGGCTTCGTCGACGTCTTCCGGCGGCTGAACGCGAAGCCAGACCAGTACACCTGGTGGTCGAACCGCGGCCGCGCCTACGCGAAGAACGTCGGCTGGCGCATCGACTACCAGATCGCCACGCCCGGCGTGGCGGCGACCGCGGTGCGCGAGTCGATCTACAAGCGCCGGCGCTTCTCAGACCACGCGCCGCTCACGATCGACTATGACTACCCGGTCTGAGCGCGACTGGCGGAGCCGGCTGCCGCAAGGCATCCGCCCGTATTTCGAGCCGGCGCCGCTCGCCGCGTTGTTCCTGGGAATTTCTTCGGGCTTCGCCTTCTCGATGATCGGCGCCACCCTGACCACGCGCCTTGCCCAGCACGGCATCACGAAGAGCGCGGTGACCGCCTTTGCGCTGACCTTTCTCGCCTACAACTTCAAGTTCCTCTGGGCGCCGGTCGTCGACAACCTCCGGCTGCCGCTGATCGGCCGGTTCGGCCAGCGGCGCAGCTGGCTGTGGCTCGTCGGCGTGCTCGTCATGGCGGCGGTCGTCTTTCTTGGTGTTGCCGATCCCGGCGAGGCGCTCCTTACGGTCGCGATCGCCGCGATCGTCCTGGGCCTCGCCGGGGCGACGTTCGACATCATCATCGACGCCTATCGCATCGAGCTGCTCGAGCCGCGCCAGCTGGGCGTCGGCTCCGGCATGTCGCAATACGGCTGGCGCATCGGCTCCGCCGCTTCGGGGGCGCTCGCGCTGGTGCTCGCGGCGCGGTTCGGCTGGACCGCTGCCTACTTCGCCTGCGCCACCTTTGCCCTGCCGGCGATGCTCGTCGGCCTGCTGATGGGCGAGCCCGCGCGCCACCGCGAGCCGGCCAAGCCGCACGGCGCGCTCGAGGCGGTCGTGGCTTACTTCAGCCCGCTGGTCGAGTTCATGCGGCGCGAAGGAGCGCTCATCGTGCTGCTCTTCGTGCTGATCCACAAGATCGGCGACACGCTCGCCAACCTCACCCTGCGGCTGCTCTTCGCCGACCTCGGCTTCACCAACGACGAGATCGCTTTCTACGACGTAGGCGTGGGCTTTATCGCGCTCCTGATCGGCATCTTCGTCGGCGGCATTCTGTACGAGCGCCTGGGCATGAAGCGCTCGGTCTTCATCAGCCTGATCCTGATGGCGGTGTCGAATTTCAGCTTTGCCGCCCTGGCCGCGGTCGGCCATACCAACATCGGCATGGCCGCTGCGATCGGTTTCGAGAATTTCGCGAGCGGCATGGGCGGCGTGACGGTGGTCGCCTACCTCTCGGCGCTCTGCAACCTGCGCTTCACCGCGACGCAATATGCGCTGCTCTCGGCGCTCGCGAGCATCGCCGGACGCTTCCTCACCGGCACGACCGTGGGCGCGCTGATCGATGCGATCGGCTACGTGAACTTTTACGTGCTGACCACCCTCATCGCCCTGCCGGGCGTGGTCCTCTTCGGGTACATGATCCGCTCCGGGCTCGCCGACCTATCCATCGGCTCGGCAGGCAAAGAAGGCGCCTAGCGTTTTTTGCGGCGCTTGCGCTTGGATGCCAACTTGGTAGCGCGCTCGCGCAGAAGTTCCCGCAGCAGCGAGCGATGACAGCGCTCTTCGCGCTCGCAGTAGCAGCCGATGGAAAAGTTTGCCTGATGCGAAAGCGCGGCGAGCAGCTCGATCAGGCGCTCCGCGCGGGGCTCGCGCATTTCTCGCCGATAGTTGCGAGCGTATTTCGCCCAGCGCGCGTCGCTCCAGGGCTTGGCGAGCGCCCAGCTCACCCACTTCTGGCTCGGCGCGAGCTCGGGAAGCCACAGGTCGTAGAAGTTGCGGCGCGCGTAATCGGACTTGCGCACGCCGCGCGGCGGCCGCCGTACCGTGCCGATGCGCAGGCCCTCGCCGGGCTGCCGGGCGCTGCCTAGACGGACGACCCGGAGGGTCAAGCCGCCTTCTGCACCTTGACGATGTACTGCGCGCCCAGGAGCGGCGCGAACCACGCCCCGGAAATCGGCAGGAGCGCGCGGTTGAGCGCATCGGCGACGCGCGGCGCGAGCTCTTGCAGCGGGAAGAACATGAAATTGCAGGCGCGACTGTGCAGCTTGCGCAGCCCGTTCGCGGCGAGCTCGCGGTCGAATCTCCAGGGCACGCAGCGATTATGGGCCAGCCGATACGGGTTGCGACGCCCCCGCAGCCGCCGCTCGAATGCGCGCAGGCTGACATACGCGGCGCGCGCGACATGGTAGGCGCTGGCACGGTTCGGCAGGGCGAGCACCGCGATGCCGCCTGCCTTGAGCACCCGGCTGATCTCCGCCAGCGCCCGCGAGTAGCGCGGCAGATACTCGAGCACCCCCATGCAGAGCACCGCGTCGTACGAGCCCTCCGCAACATGCAGCCGCTCCACGTCGTCGACCGAAAAGCTGCAGCGCTTCTCCAGCGGATGGCCGGCCATGCGCTGTCGCGCGCGGCGGATCATCTCGCCCGACACGTCGACGCCGTGCGCCTCGAAACCCATGGCGAGCAGCTCCGGCATCATCACCGCCGGCCCGCAACCGACCTCCAGCAGCCGGCCTTTAGCGGCTCCGAGGAAGTCGATGGCGATGCGCTTCTGCGAAAGAAAGGAGACCTGGCGCTCGCGCTCGCGCAAGTACTCGAGCGCGAGCGAATCGAACAGCGCTTCCACCTGCGCCTTGGCGGAGAGGGGGGCTGTGCGTGCTTGTTCCATGCATGACGAATAGCAGGCTATGGGCCGTAGCCCGCGCGGACCAATCAGCCCTTGCGCTTAAAGAACTGCACCGCGCGCTCGTGCTTCTCGGCCGCGGCGCGCGTCTTGAACGTTCCCAGGTTCCTGCGCCTGCCGGTTTTGGGATTGAGCTTGCGCGAATAGAGCCGGTACTCACCGGAAGCGAGCTTTCTGATCAT
>DASXRW010000094.1:0-2218 GCA_036506355.1 Burkholderiales bacterium | reverse complement strand
GCCCGCGACGGCGCGGTGTTCGGCAACCGGGAAGGCCTGCTGCCCCGGCGCAGCCGCGGCTACTATCGCGAGTACACGGTGAGGACGCCGGGTGCGCGCGACCGCGGCGCGCGGCGCATCGTCGCCGGCCACGACGGTGAGCTCTACTACAGCGACGATCACTACCGCACGTTTAGACGCATCATCCAACCATGAGCAAGCTCCTCCAGCGCCTGCGTGATCCGGCCCGTTCCGGCGTGTACCGCGCCCGCACGTCCGAGACGATTCTGGAAGCGACGCGTGACAGCGGGCTGGACGTCGTCGCCATCGATGCGCGGCAGAAGCTCTTCGACAGCATGGCGCGAGCGCTCGGCTTTCCGGACTGGTTCGGCCGCAACTGGGACGCGCTGGAGGATATGCTCGGCGATCTTTCGTGGCGCAAGGGTGATGGGCATGTGCTCGTCTTTCACGGCTACCCGGCAGGTGAGGAGCGGGGCATCCTGCTCGACGTGCTCGCATCGAGCGCCGAATATTGGGCCGGGCGCGGCAAGCCGTTCTTCGCGGTGCTGGTCGATCCGGAAAGGAAGCTCGCGCTGCCCGCCCTTTACCGCGAGGCATGAATTACAAGCTGCCCGTTTCGGTGCTGGTGCTCGTGCACACTGCGGATCGCCAAGTGCTGCTCCTGGAACGCGCCTTGCGTCCCGGGTACTGGCAGTCGGTGACCGGCTCGCTCGATGCGCCGGACGAGGCGCTCGAGCAGGCGGCGGCTCGCGAAGTGCTCGAGGAAACGGGCATCGAGGCAGGCCGCGGACGGCTCAGCCGGTGGAACGTGGTGTACACCTTCGAAATTTACGCGCAATGGCGCTATCGCTTCGCGCCCGGCGTGGTCCACAACGTGGAGCACGTGTTCGCGCTCGAGCTTGGCGAGCGCGCTGCGGTGCGCCTCGCGCCGCAGGAGCATCTGGCGTTCGACTGGCTGCCTTGGCGCGAAGCGGCGGCACGCTGCTTTTCATGGTCCAACCGCGATGCCATAGTCATGCTGGGTGAGCAATGACCGAGCGGCTGAAAGTCGTTACCCTCAACATTCACAAGGGCCTGTCGCACTTCAACCGGCGCATGGTGCTGCACGACCTGCGCGAAGGCCTGCAGTCGCTCAATGCCGACGTCGTGTTCCTGCAGGAGGTGCAGGGCCTGAACCAGCGCTTCGCGATGCGCTTCGCCGGTGCGCCGGTCGAGCCCCAGCACGCCTTCCTCGCCGGAGACCGCTGGCAGCACGTCTACGGCTGCAACGCGGTCTACGACCATGGCCATCACGGCAACGCGATCCTGTCGCGCTTCGGTTTTCTGTCGTTCGAGAACGAAGACATCTCAGACCATCGCTACGAGCGCCGCGGGCTGCTGCACAGCGTGGTCGCAGTGCCGGGATGGCGGAGGAACCTCCACTGCGTGTGCGTGCACCTCTCGCTCCACGAGCGCGGCCGCAACCGGCAGCTCGAGGCGATCTCCGGGCGGCTCGAGGAGCTCGCCTCGCGCGACCTGCCGATCATCGTGGCGGGTGACTTCAACGACTGGCGCCACCGCGCCTCGTCGATCCTCGAGCGGCGCCTGGGCATGACGGAGGTATCGCTCGCGCGCTTCGGCAGAGCCGCGCGCACCTTCCCGGCGATGATGCCGGTGCTGCAACTCGACCGCATCTACGTGCGCGGCTTCCAAGTCGTCGCCTCGCAGGTGCATCGCGGCAAGCCCTGGTCGATGCTCTCAGATCACCTCGCCGTCAGCGCAGAGCTCGAGCGCGCCTAGGCGACGAGGCGCAGCCGTCCGTCTTCGAGCGCCGGCACTACCGGGAAGGCATCAGTGCGACAGGCGAACTCCACCTCATGGCGCAGCCCGCGCGCGCTCATCATGCGGCCGGAGGCGGCATTCGAGCAGCGCCTGCGGTAGCGGCGAGTTGCGATAGACCGTGCGCGCGGCGCGCGCGGCGTCCGAGAGATCGCCCGCCGGGCCGAGGCGCTCGGCGAAGCGCTCGACGAAGCAGCCCGCGCCGTAAAAGTCTTCAAAATTGAAATTGGCACCGGAGCCGGAACAGACCAGGAGCACGGTTTCGCGCGCGTGCTCGCGCGCGATGTGCTCGACGAGACGCGCGGCGTTGAGAAGCGCGCCGCAATAGACGCGCCGCGCGCCCGCGGCGAGCGACATCGCCACCGTGCCGTTGGTCGTCGAGTAGACCACGGTCCGGCCA
>DASXRW010000093.1:0-17072 GCA_036506355.1 Burkholderiales bacterium | reverse complement strand
GACCATGGAGCACGTGCTCGAAGCGGCGGCAGCCGCGGGAGCGGAAGAAGCGGCGTACGTGATCATGCGGCTGCCGAACGAGCTCAAGGACCTCTTCAAGGAATGGCTCGCGGCGCGCGGCTCGAGCTTGCGCGCGAGCTCTCGGTCGAGCGTGCCGATCGATACGAACACCCGCACCAGGTTTTTCGCGGCCATCGGACTGAGCAGGTCGAGGTCTCGCTCCACCAGCGCGGACTTCGTCACTATCGTCACCGGGTGCTTGCACTCGGCGAGCACCTCCAGGATCTGGCGGGTGATGCGGTACTTGCGCTCGATCGGCTGATAGCAGTCGGTGTTCGCGCCGAGCGCGATCGGGCTCGGCTTGTAGCCGGGCTTCGCCAGCTCGGCGCGCAGGAGCTCCGGCGCGTTGGTCTTGGCGAAGAGCTTGGTCTCGAAGTCGAGCCCGGGCGAGAGCTCGAGATACGCGTGGCTCGGGCGGGCGTAGCAGTTATGGCTGACCACGCCGTTGGCGATGAAGTCTTCGGTCTCCGTCGTGATGTCGTAGAGCTGTATGGCGTCGCTGAACTGCTCGATGCTCGCGACGCGCAGGCCGGGGTCGTTCGACACCGGCTGCCCCAGGAGATCCCGTGCATAAATCCCGCTCGGCTCGGCGGCCCGGAGGCCGCCGCCGCGACGCGGCATTCCATTCACGACGACATTGTTTGCCAGCAAGGCGGAACCCGGCCCCATGAGCATGTCGCCGGCTGTGAGATGCGGCCTGCCGCCGGTTCCAATGAGGGTTCCGGCATCGGCTGCCGCGACGAATTTCCATCCGTCGTGGCTCAGGAAGCGATGATCGCCGCCGGCGACGATCTCCGTGCCGTCCGCCAGCGTGAGCTGATAAGCCGGCCTGACGACGGTCCAATGGGCGCGCACGCGGGATCGCGTGTAACGCCGTTGACCCTCTTCGAGCCGAGTGCCGCAGACCTGCTCGCCGACTTTCAGATCGGCGATGCGCCGCGCCGTGCCATCCGCCATCAGGACAAGGGTGTCGCCATGCAGGCAGTAGATGCAGCCGTGCTCGCATCCCCTGTATGGGTTGATCGAGCTGTCGAAGCCGACGTCGGGCGAATCGTTGTGCGAGACAATGGAGCGCGCGCGCTCGATCGTCACCTGCGTCTCGAGCGGCCGCTCGTCCTTTTCCTCGGGCGTCCAGCCGTCGTCGAACGTTTCGCGCTCGACGGTCTCGAAGCGCCCCTGGATGAAGGAGCGCGCGCCGCGCATGAACGTGGTTTCGCTCTTGCCGTCTTTGGCCATGTAATCGGCCCCTACAATCGGCCGGTAGCTAGTTTAACGCCGATACTGTATAAATGCACAGCACCCACCGTAACGTCGGATTGCTCGCCGCCTGCCAGGCGATGCTCTTCACGAACAATTCGACGCTCATCGCCATCAACGGGCTGGCGGGGCTCGCGCTCGCACCCAATGCGGCGCTAGCGACGCTGCCCGTGACTTGCTGGGTCCTGGGAAGCGCGCTCGCGACCATGCCGGCATCGCTCCACATGAAGCGCGTCGGGAGGCAGGCTGGGCTGACGAGCGGCACCTTCTGGGCGGTGGTGGGCGCCTTGATTTGCGCGACCGCCATCGGCCTTGGGAGCTTCTGGCTGCTTTGCGGCGGGACGCTCGTCTGGGGCGTCTATAACGCGTATGGGCAGTACTACCGCTTCGCCGCCGCGGATGTTGCCACGCCCGAATACCGGCCGACCGCCATCTCGCTCGTGCTTGCCGGCGGCCTAGTCGGCGGCATTGTCGGGCCGACGCTCAGCCGCTGGACGGTGGATCTCGCCGACAAGAAGTTCGAAGGCGCGTATCTGGTGCTGATCGCGTTTGCCATCGCGACGATGGTGCTGCTGCGCTTCATCCGCATTCCGGCGCCGAGCGCCGCCGAGAGAAGCGCGTCGGGTCGGCCGCTCCGCGAGATCGCGGCGCAGCCGAAGTTCATCGTGGCGGTGCTCTCCGCGGCGCTCGGCTATGGCGTGATGAACTTCCTGATGACCTCGACGCCGATCGCCATGCTCGCTTGCGGCCACGATTTTGGCGACGCGGCCTTCGTGATCTCGTCCCATATCATCGGCATGTTCGGCCCCTCGATCTTCACTGGCACGCTGATCCGCCGGTTTGGCGTGCTGCGCGTAATGATGGCGGGCGCTGCGCTCAACCTCGTCACCATCGCCATCGCTTTCACCGGGATTAGCGTGGCGCATTTCTGGTGGTCGCTGCTGCTCCTTGGCGTGGGCTGGAATTTCCTTTATACCGGCGGCACCACTTTGCTCACCGAGACCTACCGCCCCGAGGAGCGCGCCAAGGCGCAGGGAGCGAACGATCAGGCGATCTTTCTCATGATGCTGGTGTCGTCGTTCACCTCAGGCGTTGCCGTGACCGCGGGCGGCTGGGAGCGCGTCAATCTCTTCGCGCTGCCGCTGATCGCGATCGTCGCCGTGGCGCTCGTCTGGTTCGCCGCGCACGAGCGCGCGCGCAGGACGGCTGCCGCGTGAACCGGCCTCCGGCCAAGGTGGGCGACCGCGTCGAGGACATCGACACCCCGGCGCTCGTCCTCGAGCTCGACGCCTTCGAGCGCAACCTGCGCACGCTCGCGGACTCGGTGAAAGGAAGCCCGGTGCGCGTGCGGCCGCACGCCAAGACTCACAAGTGCGCCGAGATCGCGAAGCGCCAGCTCGCGCACGGCGCGGTCGGCGTGTGCTGCCAGAAGGTCGCCGAAGCGGAAGCGCTGGTCGAGGGCGGTATCAACGACGTGCTCGTCAGCAACGAAGTGGTCGGTGCGCCGAAGATCGCGCGCCTTGCCGCCCTCTCGAAGCGCGCACACCTCGGCGTCTGCGTCGATCATCCGGACAATCTCGCCGCGCTCGAGGCGAGCGGCGCGAAGCTCGATGTCTACATCGAGCTCGAGGTCGGCATGCGCCGCTGCGGCATCGCGCCGGGGGAGCCCGCGCTGGCGCTGGCGCAGGCGATTACCAAATCGAAAACCTTGCGCTTCGCGGGCCTGCAGGCCTATCACGGCCGCGCGCAGCACATGCGCACCATGGAGCAGCGCCACGCGGCGATCGAGGCTGCCGCGCAGCATGTCTTCGAAATGAAACGATTGCTCGAAAAGGCGGGGATTCCCTGTCCGATCGTCACCGGCGCCGGCAGCGGCACCTACATGATGGAAGTGGAAGCCGGTGCCTGGGATGAGATCCAGCCGGGCTCCTACGTCTTCATGGACGTCGATTACGCGAAGAACGAATGGGCGGCGCCGCTGCCGCGCTTCGAGCACGCGCTCTTCGTGCTCGCGACGGTGATGAGCCGGCCTGCGCCGGATCGCGCCATCGTCGACGCGGGTCTCAAGGCATCGAGCGTCGATTCAGGCCTGCCGCTCGTCTGGCGGCGCGAGGGCCTCGCGTATCGCGGCGCCTCCGACGAACATGGCGCAATTGAGATCGCAGCCGGTGCGCAAGCGCCGTCGCTTGGCGACAAGCTCTATCTAGTGCCGGGCCATTGCGATCCGACGGTGAATCTCTACGACTGGTACGTCTGCGTGAGGAACGGGCGCGTTGAAAGTGTGTGGTCCGTCACGGCGCGGGGGGCATTGAGCTGATTTGGTGACAGGGCTTTAGCGAAAACGGCGATTGTGCGCGGCTCGCCGCCTGAGAAGAATCGCCCGCTTGCCATGGGGAAGGACACAGCCCACACGCGCACCTTAAGACGCGCGGTCGAAGTGGTCGGCAGCCCGGAAGAGCTCGCCGAGACGCTCGGCGTCTCGCCCGAGAGCCTCGCGGCTTGGCTCGCCGGCGAGCAGGCGCTGCCTAACGAGGTTTACATGCGCGCGCTCGATCTCGTTTCACAGGGACCGCACCATCGATCGCAAGGCGGCCCGCTAAGAAAGCCAAAATAGCGCTTTTTGCGGGAGGCGAGATGGACAAGCAGTTCGTCAATCCGGCGGCGCTCGGCGCGCCGCCGCGCTTCTATTCGCACGCGGTGGCGATCGCCGGGCCGGCGAAGCTCGTGTACGTCTCGGGCCAGGTAAGCTGGGGCGCGGACGGCAGTGTGGTCGGCGCGGGCGACATGCGCGCGCAATGCGAGCAGGTGTTCAAGAACCTCACCAGCGTGCTGCGCGCCGCCGGCGCCGGATGGAACGACGTGATCAAGATGAACGGCTACATGGTCGGCATCAACGCCGAGAACGTCGCCGCTTATCGCGAGGTGCGCTCGGGTTATTTGAAAGCGAAAGAGCTTCCGGCGAGCACGCTTGTCGGCGTCACGAGCCTGGTGCAGCCCGAGCTGCTGCTCGAAGTGGAAGTCGTCGCCGCTCTGGGCATTTGAGCTCGGCGCGCTACGGCTGGGTGGTGGTCGCGGCGGCCTTCACCCTGATGTTCGTCGGCTTCACCGCGGCGTACTCGTTCGCCGCGTTTTTCAGCGCCTTCCAAGCCGAATTCGGCGCCTCGCGCGGGCATGTCGCGCTGGTCTTCTCGGTGGCCGCGTTTCTCTGGTTCCTGCTCGGCGCGCCGGGCGGGGTGGCGGCGGACCGTTTCGGGCCGCGGCGCGTCGCGCTGCTTGGCGTGGCGAGCCTCGTCGCGGCGCTGTGGCTCGCGAGCCAGGCGCGCTCGCTCGGCGTGCTCTATGCGACCTACAGCATCGGCATCGGCCTCGGCGTCGGCCTCGTGTACGTGCCGTCGATCGGCGCGGTGCAGCCTTGGTTCGGCGCGAACCGCGCCTTTGCTTCGGGTCTTGCGGTCGCCGGCATCGGCGCGGGCAATATCGCGGGCCCGCTGCTCGCGGCCTGGTGGATCGGGCTTTTCGGCTGGCGCGGCGCTTACCTGGCGCTCGCGGTCTTCGTGCTCGTGCTGGGCGGCGCCGCGGCGCTCGCCATCCGCCAGCAGCCCGGCATCGCGGCTGCTGGGCCGGCGCACGGCGTGCCGCTGCACCTGGCGGCGCGCACGCCGGTGTTCTGGTTCATCTATGCGTCGCTGGTCCTGAGCTGCGTCGGACTTTTCGTGCCGATGGTGCATCTCGGCCCTTACGCGCAGGACGCGGGCTATACGGAAGCGCAGGGTGTGACGCTGGTTAGCCTCATCGGCCTCGGCAGCCTTGTTGGCCGCTTTACCGTAGGCGCAATAGCGGATCGGCTCGGACGCATTCCATCGCTCGCCGCGATGTACGTCGGGCTCGGCCTCATGCTCATCCTCTGGTGGTCGACGACGGCGTGGTGGCTGCTCGCGGTTTTCGCGCTGGTGTTCGGCATCTGCTATGGCGCCTATGTGGCGCTCGTGCCGACGATCGTCATGGATCTCTACGGCGCGCGCTCGGTCTCCGGCATCATCGGCACGCTCTATACCGGGGCCGGCATCGGCACGCTGATCGGACCCTGGCTCGCGGGCGCGGCGTTCGATGCGCTCGGCTCGTACGACCTGCCGATCCTCGCGGCCGCAGCGCTTTCCTTCCTCGCCGCAGTCTGCGTGGTACCGCTTGTCCGACAAAAAACCGAAATCGCCCATAGCGGTCAGTGACGCGCGGGGGCTTCGCACGCTGCACGTCGGCGGCGAGGCGATCCAGAGCGCGATGCGCATCGACGATCCGCATGCGCTGGCGCTCGACTACACGCGCTGCATGATGGCTTTCATGCTGGTGCACGCTGAGCCGCGCGAGGCGCTGATGATCGGCCTGGGCGGGGCGTCGCTGCCCAAGTTTTTCCACAAGAACATGAGGCAGACCAAGGTGCGCGTGGTGGAGCTCGACCCGCGCGTGGTCGCCGCGGCGCGCACTCATTTCGCGCTGCCGCCGGATGACGAGCGGCTCAAGGTCGAGGTCGGCGACGGCGCCGAGGCGATCTCGCCCGAATGCTGCGACCTCCTGGTGGTCGATGCCTTCGAGGACGAGCTGCATGTGCCGAAGCTCGCCTCGCGGGAGTTCTACGATGCGACGTTCCTCGCGCTGCGCGAGCCGGGGGTGCTGGTGGTCAACTACATGGACGACGATCCGAAGTTCGACGAGAATCTGCAGCGCCTGGAGCGCGCCTTCGGGGGCGCGGTGCTCGCCATGCCGGCGCTGTACGACCCCAACATCCTTGCCTTTGCCTTCCGCGGCGCGCCGGCGAGCATTCCGTGGTCCACGCTGCGCACTCGCGCGGAGAAGCTCGAAGCGCGTTACGAGCTGCCGTTCACGCGCTATGTCTCGAAGCTGCGGGCCATGAACCGCTGCACGCCGCAGGCGCTCTTGATCCATGGGCCTTGACGCCGCGCTGCTCGCGGCCATTGCGTTCGCTGGCGCGCTGATCTTCGGCATCACCGGCTTCGGCTCGGCGCTCGTCACGATCCCGCTCGCGACCCACCTCGTGCCGCTCAAGTTTGCGCTCGCGCTCTTCGCGCTGGTCGACCTGTGTTGCGCGCTCAGCGTCGGGCTGGAAAATCCCAAGAACGCCAAGCGCAGCGAGTGGATCCGGCTCGTGCCGATGATCCTGGTGGGCACCGCGCTTGGCGTGACGCTGCTCGTCAACCTGCCGCGCGCCGCCGGGATGTTCCTGCTTGGCCTCTTCGTGCTCTCGTACGCGCTCTACAGCCTCGCGCGCCGTGGCTCCGCGCGGGTGATCCATGCCGGCTGGGCCTGGCTCGCCGGCCTTTGCGGCGGCATCACCAGCACGCTCTTTGGCGCTGGCGGGCCGCCGTACGCGATCTATCTCTCGCAGCGCGGCCTGTCCAAGGACGAGTTCCGCGCGACGATGGGCTTCGCGGTGATCACCAGCATCTCGCTGCGCGTCGCGGCGTTTGTCATCACCGGGCTGCTGCTCGAGCGCGCGGTCTGGCTTACCGCGCTCGCGGCCGTACCGGCGGCGCTCCTCGGCCTCTTCGTCGCCAAGCGGCTGTACCGCCGCATCTCCCGCGACGCGCTGATGCGCGCGGTGGCGCTGATCCTGCTCGCCTCAGGCGGCTCGCTTGTGGTGCGCGCGCTCAACTAGCGGCAGGTCGCGGTTCGCCGGGCCGTTGATCACGTGGCCCTCGGCGTCGAAGCGCGAGCCGTGGCAGGGGCAGTCCCAGGTCTGCTCGCCCGGATTCCACTGCACGATGCAGCCCAAGTGCGGGCAGACGGCCGAGCATTCGTGCACTGCGCCGGCTGCGTCGCGGTACACCGCGATCTTCTCGAAGCCGCGGCGCACGATGGCACCGCTGTCGCGCGCGATCTCGTCCGCCGACTTGACGTCGCCCGGCGTGAGCCAGTCCGCGTACTGCGCGGCCATGTTGAGGTCCTCGCGCGCGAATTCCCCGGCGGCCATCACCGGCACGCGCGAAGGCGAGTAGAGCTTCTCCCACGGGTTCTCGCGGCCGAGGATCAGGTCGCAGAGCAGCATCCCGGCGATCGTGCCGTGCGTCAGGCCCATGCCCGAGTCGCCGGTGGCGACGAAGATGTTGTCGTGGTCCATCGGGTTGTGGCCGATGAACGCGAGGTAGTCGACCGGCTCCATCACCTGGCCGCCCCACATGAACTCGACCTCCCTCATCACCGGGAAGCGGCTGCGCGCCCAGGCTTCGAGCTTGCGATAGCGCTGCGGCGAGTCGTGCGCCTGCCCGCTCTTGTGATCCTCGCCGCCGACGATGAGCAGATCCTCCTCGTCGAGCGGTTGGAGACGGATGTAGTGGTACGGATCGCCGGTATCCCAGGCAAGCACCTTCGGCACCGAGCCGCGCGGCACGCGCGCGCCGATCACGTAGGTCATGTAAGGCGCCTGCTTGGTGTGGATCGCGAGGCGGTTGTTGATCGGCACGTTGGTCGCCACCACCAGCGCATCGCCGGTGACCACGTGTTTTCCGACATGCACCAGCCCCGGCACGCCGCCTTCGACGTGGTCGGCGTGGCTGTGGCAGAAAATGCGGCCGCCGTCGCGGCGGATGGCATTGGTCAGGCCGGCCAGGTACTTGAGCGGATGGAACTGCCCCTGCCGCGGGAAACGCAGGCACGGTCCCGTGTCCCATTCGAACGGCGCGCGCGCCATGAGCTGCACATCCTTAAGGCCGGCGCGATGCGCGGCATCGAGCTCGCGGTCGAGTGTCGCAGGCCTGTCGCCTTCTGCGAGGAACAGATAACCGTCGAGGCGCGAGAAGTCGCAGTCGATGCCTTCGGTGCGCACGATCTCGTCGATGCGCTCGATCGCCGCGGAATGGCTCTCGGCGGCGACCCGGATCGCCTCCTCGCCGTGCAGCTTCTCGAGCTCGAAGTAGCGGTCGTCGAGCATGTTCACCAGGTGCCCGGTGGTCATGCGCGTCATGCCGCTCACCAGCGGCCCGTCGTCGAGCACCGCCACCGATCTGCCGGCCTGGCAAAGGTGATAGGCGGTGCTGAGACCGGCGATGCCGCCACCGATCACGCAGACATCGACGTGGACGTTCTCTTCAAGCGGTCCGCACTCCGGCATGGCGGCGGTAGCGGACCAGACGGATTCGTGGCGCGGCATGGCGTTCTCCTGCAAGTGACACCACCCACTTGCAAAAAACGCTCCCGAACCGGGGTCAGACCCGTGTCACTTGCCGGGCTGCTGCGCCCACCAGCGCTGCAAGTGCTGGTTGATGGCCGGCGTGCCGTAGATCTGCGGCAGCGAGCGCTCTTCCTTCGGCTGGTCCTTCTTTTCCCACGCGGCGACGAGCGCGTCGGCCTTCGCGAAGGCGTCCTGGAATGAGCGGCTGACGGGAAGGGATTCTTTGAAAAAAGCGCGGCCGAAGTAGGTGAAGTCGCTCTCGTCGGTGCAGCCGAACGAGGTGCGGTCGTGGCGCGAGGCGGTGATGATCAAGGTCCAGTCGTCCCTGAGCGGCTCGATGAAACCGCCTGAATAGCACGCCGAGACCACGATCACCTTCCAGCGGATGCCGCTCTCCTTGAGAAGATGCCCGAGCTCGCGCGCCGGCAGGTCGCGCAGCGTCATATGGCTCTGCCGCAGCGCCAGCTCGTGCTCGCGGCTGCCGTGGCTCGTGAGGAAGAGGAACAGGATGTCCTCCTCCAGGTTCATGCGCGACGCGATGGTCTTCAGTGCTTCGCCGATGGAGAGCATCGTGGCCATCGGTGCGCTCGACAGCGTGCTGCGGCTGTTCACCAGCGCGAGCGAGCGGCCGCCGGTGCCGAAGCGCTGGTCGAACTGCGAGCGCACGAAATCGGTTTCGCGACGGAAGACTTCCTGCGAGCCGTCGCCGGCTACGGCGAGCAGGTACATGTCGATGACGCCGGGCCGGCCGGGCGTGAGCGCAGCGAGGGCATCGTCGAGCAGGCGCCGCTGGGTAAGTAGCGCGCGTTCGACGGCGAGGCCGGCCTGGCGCGGTTCCGGATCGTCGACCAGGCGCCAGTTGCGCCACAGGCCGCGCGCCTCGGTGCGCCCGTCGGGCCGCGCCTTTGCGTAGACCACCGTGCCCTGGCCCTCGAAGGCGCCGTTCTTGAACTCGCCTTCGTAGATGTCGCCGTTCGCGTCGAGGTAGCGGCCCTGGCCGTGCAGCCGCCATTTCACGAACTCGCCGCGGTAGCGTGCGCCATCGGGCCGGCTGTAAGTCCCGCGCCCGGTGAACTCGCCCGCCTGGAAGTCGCCCTCGTAGATCTCGCCGCTCGGCGCCTCGAAGCGCCCGCGGCCGTTGAACTGGCCCCGGGCGAAATCGCCGCTGTAGCTGCGCCCGTCCGGGCTCGTCAGCTTGCCGCGCCCGCTGAAGAGGCCGTCCTCGAACGCGCCGTCGTAGACCGTGCCGTTGTCCCACTCGATGCGGCCGCGCCCGTGGAACTTGCCCTCGCGTAGCGAGCCGTAGTAGCGGCCGCCGTCGGGCGTCACGGCGTCGGGCAAGCCGCCGGCACCATGGGCCAGCGATGCCGCGACGAGGCAGCATATGAAAACTAGACGCAGAATCAGGAGGCCTTGTCGCGCATGGTGACGAATTCTTCGGCCACCGTCGGATGGATGCCGATGGTGGCGTCGAACTGCGCCTTGGTCGCGCCGAGCTTCACCGCGATCGCGATCCCCTGGATGACCTCGCCGGCATCGAGCCCGATCATGTGCGCGCCGACCACGCGCTGGCTCGCCCGGTCGACGACGAGCTTCATGAAGGTGCGCTCCTTCTTCTCCGTCATGGTGAGCTTGAGCGGCCGGAAGAGCGCCTTGTAGATGTCGACCGCGCCGTAGCGCTCGCGTGCCTTTTCCTCGCTCAGTCCGACGGTCGCGATGTTCGGATGCGCGAACACTGCCGTGGGCACGTGCTCATGGTCGACCGGCGTCGGCTCGCCGCGGAACAACGTGCGCGCGAGCCACATCGCCTCGGCCGTCGCCACCGGGGTGAGATTGATGCGGTTGGTAACGTCGCCCACGGCATGGATCGAATCGATGCTGCTCTTTGAATAACGGTCGACGATGATCGCGCCATCGGGCGCGAGCTTCACGCCGGCCGCCTCGAGGCCGAGGTTGGCGGTGACCGGCTTGCGGCCAGTGGCGAAGAGCACCAGATCGGTTTTCTGGTGCGGGCCGTCGGTGTAGCAGACCTCGAGGCAGTCCGGGTGCTTGATGATCGATGCCGGCTCGCCGCCGAAGTGGATCGTCATGCCCTTGTGCGTCATTTCCTCCGCGATGCGCTCGCCGATCTCGGCGTCGAAGCCGCGCAGCAGCCGCTTGCCGCGGTAGGAGAGCGTGGTCTTCACGCCGAGGCCGTGGAAGATCGAGGCGAATTCGAGCGCAATGTAGCCGCCGCCGACCACCAGTGCCCGCGTGGGCAGGCGCTCGAGGTGGAAGGCTTCGTTCGAAGTGATGGCGTGCTCGCGCCCCGGGATCGGCGGGATCACCGGCCACGAGCCGGTGGCGATGAGGATGTGTCTTGCGGTGTACCGCTTTCCGCCAATCTCGACCTCGTGGGGAGAGAGGACCGTAGCCCGGCCGCGCATGATCTCCACGCCGGCGACCGAAAGCACGCGCTCATAGATGGCGTTGAGCCGCGCGATCTCCTTGTCTTTGTTGGCGATGAGCGTCGGCCAATCGAAGCGCGGCTCATCGGTGGTCCAGCCGTAGGCCTGCGCGATCTCGAATTCTTCGCGCCAGTGCGCCGCGTACGAGAAAAGCTTCTTGGGGATGCAGCCGACGTTGACGCAGGTGCCGCCGAAGAGGTGCGATTCCGCGATGGCGACTTTCGCGCCGTAGGAAGCCGAGACGCGGCTGGCGCGCACGCCGCCGGAGCCGCCTCCTATCGTGAAAAGATCGTAATCGAAGCTTATTTCAGGTTCTTCAGGTTGAGCTCGACGAGCTCAAGGTCGGTGGCGATGCGCTGGTGCTGCGGTTTGTCGGCGAGCCATTTGAGGGCGTTCTTGACGCGCTGCTCGATCTGCGCCTTCGGCATGCCCTCGACGCCGGTGAACATCGACGCGAGCTCTGCGAGGTTGCCGGACTGCGCGGCGCTGCGCACTTCGCCGAGCTTGCCCTCGATCGCCTTGCGATCGAGGTTGGTCACCATCCGTACTGTCTTATCGTCTGCCATGGTGCTGCCCCCTCCCTATTGCGGTCGATCTTATCCAGCCGTCCGCGATTTTACCAGCGAGTAGCGCTCTCCCGCGGCTCTCACGGCTCCGTCGGCCGCGAGCTTGTCCAGATGCGCCGTGAGCGAGCGAGCGGCGACGCGATGGATACGTACCGGCACGTCGTCATAGACGAGCGGCAGCAACTCCTCGATCGAGGCCGGACCGATCTTGACGAGCGCGTTGACTACTTTTTCCTCGCGCGCGAGGCGATGCGCGATTAGGCGGCGCAGCTCCTTTTTCGGCGCGCCGATGAGATAGCCGTGGCCGGGCGCGATGATGGCGATGTCTTCGTCGAGCAGCTTCTCCAGCGACTGCAGGTACGCGCGCATGTCGCCGTCGGGCGGATTGATCACCACGGTGGAGCCCTGCATCACGTGGTCGCCGGTGAAGAGCATCTTCGTCGCCTCGAGCAGGTAGCAAAGATGGTTCGACGCATGACCAGGCGTGTGGATCGCTCGCAGGCTGACGCCCCCCAGGTCGATGCGCTGTCCGTTCTCCAGCACGAAATCGGGTTTGAAGGTCGCGTCCTGGCCCGCGGGCGCCGGTCGGCCGAGTACTTGTGCCCCCGTGGCCGCCTTGATCGCGGCTGCAGCCGGCGAGTGATCCTGGTGCGTGTGCGTGCAGAGGATCCATTTGATGTTGCCGAACGCGAGAATCTTCTCGATGTGCGAGGCGATGTCCGGCCCCGGGTCGAGCACCGCGCGGTCTTTCTCGCCGACGATGTAGGTGTTGGTCCCGGGGCCGGTCATCATGCCGGGATTCGGCGCGATGAGCCGCGTCACCCAGCGATCGAGGCGCTTGGGCTCGCCGGCGACGAGATCGTAGGTCGTGGTGCCGGTCTCCTCGGGATCGCTCCAGTGGATCTCGTGGTACTGCGGGTCGATGCGGCGGAACACCTTCTCGCCTTCTTTTCCGAGCGCGAGGCAGGCGCGATTTTCCTCGATCTCCTTCAACGCGCGCACGTGCCGCAGCGCCTCGCCGGCAGTGGCGAAGTTCTTCAGCTCGCTCAGGGTCTCGCGCGTCGCGTGCACCAGCTCGATCTCGCCGCGCGCGGCGCGCTCGAGCGCTTCGCGCGGCGTGATCCAGACGTGGTGCACGGTCTCGGCGGCGTCGTGCGAGCCCGCCTGGCCCTCGGGCGCCACCGCGACGAAGAAGCGCGTGTCGAAGCGCCGCGCGCGGCCAGGCGCCGTGATCCAGTGGCCGCAATAGGCGAGCTCGGTCGCCGGCAGATAAAGATCCTGCTCCTGCAGGAGCTCGACGAATGGGCGGCTGCGGTAATGGGCGAGCGCGGCGGCGCGCTCGGCGGAGACGAACTGCCCTTGCGCGTCGCAGGCGAGCAGCACGCCCGCTTCCTCGAAGCATTCGCGGATCGCGGCGATCCAATAGGCGACCGGCGGCGTCGGCACGGACAGGCCGCGCACGCGCGCCACGATCCGGCCGTCCTCGTCGGCGGCATCGAGCGCGCCGCCGGCGAACACGTAGGCGCCGCCGAGGAACGCGGCGCTCTGCGTTCGCTGGAGCATTAACACTTGCGGCCCGCCACTGGCATCGCGCAGCAATGCCAGCGTTGCGGCCGGGCGCGGGACCATCGCCGCCATCAGTGCGCGATCCGCCGCACGATCTCGGCGGCGGGCAGCACCGAGTCGATGAGATCGACCGCTTCACCGGCAAAGATCAGCGCGGTATCGAAGTCCTGACGCTCGACCGCCGCGTAATACGCCTTGCATTCAGCGTCCATGCGCCGCTTGAGTTCGACCTCGCGCCCATGCCAGGTATCGGTGAACTTGTTGCGCAGTGCGCGCCCCGTGATCCCGCCCCAGTTGAACTCACGCACGACATCGAACACGGTGGTGCGGACCGTCGCGTCGCCGCTCGCTTCCACGATGCGCTGCTTCGCCTGCGGCGCGGTGAGCGCTTCATCCGAGGCGCTGAAGCGGGTGCCGACGAGCACGCCTGCGGCGCCGAGCGCGATGGCCGCTTCGTAGCCGCGCCGATCGGCAATGCCCCCCGCCGCCAGCACCGGAACCTGTCCAGCAACATCCTTCACGGCGGGCAACAAGGCAAAAAGCGAGCGCTCGCCGCCATGGCCGCCCGCTTCGGTGCCTTGCGCGACGAGGGCATCAGGCTGCGCTTCCAAAGCCTGCCGCGTGATCGCCAGGCTCTGCACCTGGCAGATGAGCTTTGCGCCGCTACGGCGCACCTTCCGGGCGAAGGGACGCGGATCGCCGAACGAGAGCATCACCGCGCAGGGCTTGTGCTCAAGCGCGAGATCGAGCAGCTCCGGCCGCTTCGCGAGGCTCCAGGTGATGAAGCCGATGCCGACGCGCGCGCCTTCGGCGCGCTTGAATTCCTGCCGGATCCAGTCGGCATCTCCATAGCCCGCACCGATGAGGCCGAGGCCGCCGGCGCGCGACACGGCCGCAGCGAGCGCGCCGCCGGAGACGAAGCCCATCGGCGCGAGGACCAGCGGCTTCGCGATGCCGAGCACGTTGCCGATCATGCTGTGCGGCCGGCCCGGTCCTTCTCGTTCTGCGCCTTGATCATGGCGCGCATCTTTTCCCAATCGGCATCCGACAGTTTGTCGAGCTCAGTGAAGTAGGCGCCCGAGCCGGTGGCGAGGTAGCCCGCGCCGTCGACCGCAATGGTTTCGCCCGAGAGCCACTCGCAACCGTCGGCCATGAGGAAGGTGGCGAGGTTCTGCAGCTCCTCCATTTTCCCGACGCGGCGCATCGGGTTGAGCTTCGAAGAATCGTCGAAGCCCCCGCCCGGTCGTAGCCGCTTGGTCGCGCCCTCGGTCGGAAAGGGGCCGGGAGCGATCGCGTTCAAGCGAATGCCATGGCGGCCCCATTCGACCGCGAGCGATTTCGTCATGACGTGCAGGCCGGCCTTCGACATCGCCGAGGGCACCACGTAGGGCGAGCCGGTATGCACCCAGGTGACGAGGATCGAGAGCACGCTGCCCTTGTGGCCGCCGGCGATCCAGCGCTTGCCCACGGCGTGCGTCACGTAGAACGTGCCGTGGAACACGATGTTGGCGATGGCGTTGAAGCCGTTCGGCGTCAGGTCCTTCGTCGGGCTGATGAAGTTGCCGGCGGCGTTGTTGACGAGACCGGTGAGCGGGCCGCCTTCGTCCCAGATTTGCTGCACCATGGCGTCGACCGCGGCGGCGTCGCGGATGTCGACCGAACGCGTGCGCACCCGGCCGCCATGCTGCGCCATCAATTCCTTTGCGGTGTCTTCGAGCACGCCGCCGCGGCGGCCGGCGAGCCAGAGCTCGGCGCCGAGCGCGAGGTATTTGGCGGCAATCTCCTTGCCAAGGCCGGTGCCACCGCCGGTGACGAGGATGCGCTTACCTTTGAGAAGGTCTTCCTTGAACATGCGCGCTCCTGGGGGAAGCGCACATTCTAAGGCTGTACAGCAAGACGACAAGCGCAAGCGTCTCGCAGCCCGCACCCGCCCAGCCGATCGCGCCGATCGCCCCCTTGGCGACCACGATCGAGCCGAGCGCCGCGCCGAGCGAAATTCCGGCGTAGCTGGCCGAGGCGTTCAGCGAAAGAGTAATCGGCATCAGGCGCGGCTCCATTGCGACCAGGCGCACCTGCTGGATCGACGGAAAGCTCCAGCCGACGAGGCCCCAGATCGCGATCGCCGGCACGATGACCCAAGGCACCGCCGCCTCGGGCAGGAACGTCCCAGCGAGGGAGAGCAGGGCGAACAATCCGATCAAGGCGACGAGCACCACGACCAGAAGCCGCGACGGACGCCCACGATCGGAAATGGCGCCGCCGGCGAGATTTCCCGCCGCGCCTCCCAGGCCGAACAGGAACAGCACCGCGGCCACGTGGCTGCCGCTCAAGCCGCCGATGGTCCTCAGAAATGGCGCCAGATAGGTGTAGATCGAAAACGCCCCCGCGAGCGTGATCATCGTCAGCGCCAGTGCGCCGAGGATGTCCGGCCGGCGCGCCACGGCGAGGCGCTCGCTGAGCGTGACTGCGGCCGAGGCCTTGAGCGGCGGCAGCGAGGCTGCCGTCCCGACCAGCACCAGCAGCGCGAGCAGGGCCACGCCGGCGTAAGCCAGCCGCCAGCCGAAATGCTCGCCGACCACCGCGCCGACGGGTACGCCGATCACCATCGCCAGCGTCAAGCCGCCGATGACGATCGACAGGGCGCGGCCGCGGCGTTCCACCGGTGCGGCCGCCGCCGCGTAGGCGCTCGCTGCCGGCATGAAAGTCCCTGCCGCGAGCGCGAGCGCCACCTGCGCTACGAGCAGCAGCGCAAAACTCTCGGTCAGGGCGGCGAACGCGCTGCAAAGCGCAAGCGCGGCCATCGCGGCCATGAGAAGGCGCTTGCGCTCGATGCCGCTCGTCGCAACCGCTAGGAGCGGCGAGCCCGCGGCGAAAGCAAGCGCATATACGGTGAAGAGCTGTCCAGCGGCCGCCGTCGAGACGCCCAGATCGGATGTGATCGCCGGCAGCAGGCCCGCGATCATGTACCCGGTAGTGCCGATCGCGAAGCTGCCGAGCGCGAGCCAGCCCAGTATCTGCCAGACGCGCGAACTCACGCGGCTTGCGCTGCCGCCGGCGCGTAGGAGGCGATGCCCGCATTGTCGACATGCGCGCAGGACCAGTTCTCCTTCGGCACCTCGATCAGGTTGATCCACACATCCTCGCGGCGCAAGCCGAGCGCGGCGAGGTTGTCGGCAATGCGGCGGAAGAGGGCGCGCTTCTGCCCGAGCGTGCGCCCGACGCTGATCGTGATCTGCACGATCACGTAGACACCTGAAAGCGGTCGAGCTTCGGCACGTCGATCGTGTCGACGAGCGCACGGTGGATCGCGTCGCCGAGCTTGCGGCGCAATTCCGCTGTTCTCCCCTTGAGGAGAGAGATGCGCACCAGCGGCATGGCGCTATCTGCCGTGCACCGCGAGCCAGCGCGAGGCGCGCAGCTTGCGCGGCTGGGCGGCGAAGAAGCGCACGACGGGCAGCACGAGCAACTGGTAGACCGCTTGCGCGCGCTCCCGGCGCGCTCGGGCGTTCAGCGTTTCCAGGTTCGGATAGTCGAATCTCATGGCAGTCCTTTCAGGCGAAGGAAACGGCGGCGCTGCCGCCGAGCGAGTTGACGAGCGCGATGCCGCGCTTGCGCAGGCGGTAGGACTCGCCGGGGGCCAGCACGATGTCGTTGGCCTGGTTTTCCTCGGTGATCCATACCGAGCCTTCGAGCGCGGAGACGGTGCTGCCGGCGCCATCGACGACCTTGAGGGTCTGGTTGGGACCCAGCCTTACGGCGCCCTTCTTCAGTTGCAGTGTCATGTTTCGCTCCTTATTTGGCATGCGTAGAATGCATCCTTGGAGCCGCCCCCTCAAACGGTAAATTCTCAAGGGACACATGAGAAATAGGAATGTGGTGCCGAGCCTGGACCTGCTGCAGGGCTTCGAGGCGGCGGCGCGCCACCTGTCCTTCACCAAGGCGGGCGAGGAGCTTTTTCTCACCCAGTCGGCGGTGAGCCGGCAGATCAAGGAG